>JBBPYR010000252.1:0-20673 GCA_038199755.1 Ktedonobacterales bacterium
GCACCGCTCAGCAAACCTTCTCTCCTATGAGTAATTATCAAGCATTAGCTATTATAGGCAATTCTATAGTAGAATAGAATGAGAGAGAAAGGAGTTCCCTTTGGCTAATGTTACACAACTTAATCCTGGCACATGGCAAATTTCACTGCCCTTCCAGGGTCAATACGATATTATCGGTACCTATCTGATCGCGGGTAATAACGAACTAGCCCTGATCGATCCGGGCCCCGGCAGCACGATTGAGGCATTACTGACATCAATTCGCGAGGCTGGTTTCGACCCAAAAGAGGTGACGCACCTGCTAGCCACCCATATCCACCTGGATCACGCAGGTTCAGTGGGTTCGCTGCTACGCTACATGCCCAAGGCAAAGGTCTATGTCCATAGTAAGGGTGTGCCCCATCTGGTTGACACCACAAAGGTTGTGGCGAGCGCGACACGTATCTATGGAGAGCGGATGCAAGAACTGTGGGGCGAGATCGAGCCGACGCCGAGTGAGCGTATTCAGGCCCTTGAGGGCGGCACGGTGCTGAACGTCGCGGGTCGCCGTCTGGAGATCCACTATACACCAGGGCATGCCGTTCATCATGTAATCTTCTTTGATGTCCACTCCGGTGAATTGTTCGCAGGTGATGTCGCAGGTGTACGGCTGCAAAAGATCGATTATGTGCGCCCACCCACACCACCACCTGATATTGACCTCGAAGCCTGGAATGAAAGCCTCGATACACTCAAAAAGCTGCGTCCCGATGTGCTGTACATCGCTCACTTCGGCCCAACGCGCAACGCCGCCTATCATATAGAGCAGTTGCGCAAACGCCTTAGCAAGTGGGGCGAGATCGTGCTTGATGCGATGCGTCGCGGCTATGAGGAGCAGGAGTTGATACCGCTCTTCATCAACAACACGCAATATGAATTAGAACGCGCTACAACCGAGCCTGATGCGGTGCAACGCTATGAAATCGCGGCCAACTACGCGATGACCGTACAAGGATACATGCGGTATTGGCAAAAGAAACATCCCGAAAGATTGTAGAACACAGCAAAACGAGTCGAGCTATCCATGCAATAGTGGCATATGGATAGCTCGACTCGTTTTGGTTGATTGCTTCTATACAGCGACGGTGGTACGCAACAAATATAAGGTGGACTCGGTGAAGTCAATCCACTTTTTCAGGCGCATGCCCTTGCCGTTAGTCAGGTCAGGCACCTCTTCGCGCAGTGGCGAGGCATGAATGAAGCCTGCGCGAATGGGCAGTTTGTTGGTGGCAATGTGGTGCAAGGTGGTATACATCACGTAGTTACAGAGGAACGCGCCCGCCGAGTCAGAGGGGGCGGCATTAAATTTGACGTTGGAGAGCAGTTCAACGATTTCTTCTACTGGCAATGTCGCGCTATACGTATCGGGCCCACCCGCGACGACGGGCTCACCGTGTGGCTCATAGCCATCATTATCACCGCCATGGGGCGCGTTACAGCGATTGACGGCCTCACGCTCCACACGCACGCCGACTGCCTCTCCCTGCCCCAGATTGAGTACCACGTCCGGCATGTACTCGTTGATGGCGGTAATCAGTGGCAATGCGGCGCGCTTGAAGGATACGGGCAACACCACGCCCATAATCTCGGCATCCACAATCGTCGACCCGTCCAGGTGCCGCGCCGTTTCCCCACTGGGGTTGCGCTGCCATGGACCAAACGGCTCAAAACCAGTTACCAGAATCTTCATAGCTCCTCCTTATTGTCGGGTGCGTTAGGCACAAAGTTTTGCTCTGGCTTCATAGCAAGCAAGCTAGGCTGCAAATGAAGGCTTTCTCCTCTTGAAATTTGTCTCCCATTTCTCTGGGTCAGGTACATAAACAGTCTAGCATAGTTTCGTAGCAGCTAGCAATAAGCCTTCTGGCGAAGCGTAGACGATGCCTATGCAAAAATCACGATGCGGCCTTTACCCTTTAGGCTACTCCTCCCCCTCTACATTCCCCCTTTAGAAGGATGTAGTTTCTCTTCACGTTGGCTATAGTAAAGAACGGGGCGAACAAAAATATACACGCTCACATTTTGAGGTTCCACAGAAAGAGATCTATCATGGAAAACCAGTCAACAACCCTGAAAAACACCGGTTCACATCACGCCGCTGTTGATACTACGCATACAAAACCTATACGCATCTTGCAAGTTGTGGCAAATCCTGCCAAATCTAGCACCACTGGCTGGCCCGTAGGCTTCTGGGCCGCTGAACTTTCGCACCCATATTATGAGTTCAGCGAGGCTGGCTATGATGTCACTATTGCCAGCCCTAATGGTGGCAAGGTCGAGCTAGATGCCTTGAGTGATCCACGCGATCCAAGCAAGTGGTCGGCGGATGATCTGATCAGTATGGGCTTCCTCAACACCCCGGAACTAGTAGCTCTTCTGGAGAACACGCCGAAGCTTTCCACCCTCGACTATAGCTCTTATGATGCGCTTGTCATCAGCGGTGGTCAGTCGCCCATGTTCACATTCCGTGAGAACAAGGACCTGCACGATGCTATTCGTACATTCTATGAAGCAGAAAAGCCCGTTGCAGCCTTCTGTCACGGCGTTGCAGCCCTCGTTGACGCAACCCTCTCTGACGGCTCCGACCTCGTCACGGGCAAAACTGTTACTGGTTTTGCGGACGTTGAGGAAGACTACTCAGACCATGCTGCGGGCACTAAGATCATGCCGTGGCGTCTGGCGCATTTTATGGTGAGGAATGGCATCTCGATACCGCACGTGCCTTGATCGCCCAACTCGCCTCAAATAAAAAGCAGTAACACTTCAGTAGGGATTTCCCTCTCTAAAGCAAGTGCAGTTCCCTGGCTTTAGCAATGGCGTGCGTTCGACTCTCTACATCGAGCTTGCGATAAATGCTTTTGAGGTGAGACTTGACAGTGCTCAGAGCCACCACCATCTCTTTCGCGATGGCCGCATTAGAGAGGCCAGCCGCGAGATAGTGTAGCACCTCGGTTTCACGCTCTCCCAGTTTCTCTAGCAGAGGGTACTGCTCTTGCCGACGAGCCTTGTCCACTTCTTTTTGTGAGGAAGCCGCAGCACTGCTATCGGTGTGAGTGTATGCATCTAATAGTTTGTATACATAGCTTTGTAAGCTTCTCGTGGTGCTACTTCGTCCTCTACTCTGCTCTTGCCATTCTAGAAACTTTGGCAAAAGTTGAGCAACTCTGCGCCCCTCGTCAACAAACAACCGCAGGTATCCTTCGGGTTCGGCTAGTAGGAATGCCCGCTCCAGAGCAATAAACGCCTCGGTGGGCTGGTTCTGGGCATAGTTCGCCAGAGCTTGTAGGAGGAGAATTTCAATCACAACACCGTTGCGTTTGCCATTGAGTGCCGATTGTCGTAACCGCTCCAACAGGCCAACAACTTCTTTTACCTTTCCCTGCGCCATTACTAAACGAGCTAGCGTTAGATACGCGAACTCGTGCATGTACGTAGGAGTATCATCAACGCGTAATGCACACTGCTCCAACCACACAAACGCGGGTGCAAGTTGGCCCTGAGCAAGCATTATTCGTGTTTGTTGTGCCGCAATTTGCAGAATTAACCAGGAAGATGCATTCTCACGAGCAACCTCTGTGGCATGAGCCAGCACTTCCAAGGCGCGCTCACCTTCTCCTTGGGCATGTAATACGCGTGCCTGTAGGATGTAGCCTTCGAGTAAGAAGCGCAGGCCACCTTTGTTTTGTCCCAGTCGAATACCCTCTTCTAACCGCTGTGCCGCCTCCTCTAGCCTATTTCGTTGGTAAAGCAGTTCTCCCTCTTTCACATACGTCTGACTCATAATCGGTAATTGCTGACAATTGTGACGAGCAGCAAACTTGAGTGACTCCTGGCAATAGTGTTCGGCGGAGCGGAGGGTGCCATGCTCTATCTGCAGTTGTATCATCGTATTCAGTGCCAACAACACAGTATAGGTATTGCCAATGGCACGTCCCGTGGTGATTGTTTGCTTGAAGGCTTCGCTTGCCGCCTCATTATTTCCTTCTAGGCGATAAGCATGTCCCAGGTTGAGCGTGTTGATACTATTCAAGATAGAGTCGTCCGGCGGCAAATAGTGCAACGCTTGCTGTGACAACGCGAGCGTATGCTGAACATCGTTCGCGAAACGAGCTAGGGTAGCTTGCAAAATAGTCACTTCGTGTTTCTATATGTCAAAGGTTATGCAACCGTAGTCTAGAGAGGAAACATGTGATGCCTGACTTACAAGGGAAAAAAGTGGTAATCATTGGGGGCAGTTCTGGTATCGGGCTAGCAACCACCAGAACGGCTGCCGAGCAAGGGGCACTGGTGGTCGTCGCGGCACGCTCAGAAAAGAAATTGCAGCATGTGCGTGAGACGGTGCAGGGGAATATACAAACGCACCAGCTGGATGTGACAAACGAGCATGAGATACAACATTTTTTTGCTGCCATCGGTCAGTTTAATCATCTCGTCACCTCGGTGACAACCTCGTCACGTGGTGCAATTCTCGATACCGAGGTAGCCACGGTGCGCCATTGGTTCGAGACGAAATTCTGGGGCCAATATACCGCCGCCAAGCACGGTGCAGGCTACCTGAATGCCAACGGGTCTATCACGCTCTTTTCGGGTGCGGCCTCCAGCAAACCGGCGTTGGGCATGACAGCTATTGCCGCACAGAACGGCGCGGTTGAAGCCTTCGCACGCGCCCTGGCATTCGAGGTCGCGCCTTCGCGGGTGAATGTTATCTCGCCAGGCTTCATCGATACTCCCATGTGGGATCGCCTGAGCGAAGAGGAGCGTGGTGCCGTCTACACAACTATGGCACAACGACTACCTGTGGGCCGCGTGGGAACCGCCGAAGATTGCGCTCACGCGGTCCTCTTCCTGATGACCAACGAATTCGTGACCGGAACCGTTCTGCACGTCAACGGAGGCTCCTTACTGGTGTAATAAACACATCAACCAAAAGTGGTTTAAAAAGCATAGTAATTCTGTTTGCCAAATGGCGGTGAGGTTACGTTCTTATATACAATACGTTGCTCATGATAGATTTATGCAAATTGGTGGTTAGGTTGCCCACAAGGGGTTTCCTTTTGTAGATGTGTGGGAAATTATACGCTCACTAGTGAGGACTCCAAGCACATGAAGCATTTACGTTCGCTTTTTTCGGTGCCTGTTCTGAGTATTTTTGTTTTAGCTGTTAGCGTGCGCGTTATGTATAACAGGGTAGTTGCCAATGGCTATTATCCACTGCATGACTCTCAGACCTATCAGGCAATCGCGCTCAATATCTTACAAGAGCATTGCTATTGTTACCTGCCACACCTCTCGACAGTTGATCGCGCTCCGCTGTGGCCGCTGCTGATTGCTGCTATTTATAGTGTATTTGGCGAACATGACATCATGGTGCGTCTGCTCCTTTCGCTGGTCGGTGCTGGCACGTGTGTACTCGTTTACTACTTTGTACGGGACCTGTTTGGTTCGCGTATGGGTTTGATCGCGGGGCTGGCAGCAACCGTCTATCCGTTCCTGTTTATCTATGATGGCTGGCTGTATTCCGAGTCGCTGTACATCTTTTTGTTGTTCGCTTTCTGTTACGCTCTTTTTCGCCTGCAACGCACAGCGCGACCGAGCCGCGGTCTCATGCTGCTCAGTGGCATCTTGCTTGGACTGGTTTCGCTGACACGGCCGAATGGTTTAATTATCCTGGGTCTTTTCATTGCCTGGGCGATGGTGCTGGGCATCGCAAAAGTGCAAACGTGGCGCACACTTCTACAGAGTGTTGTTCTGATTACGCTGATTACGCTGGTAATTATTCTGCCGTGGACGATCCGCAATTATGTTGTAACCCATGCCTTGGTGCCCATTGCGACAGGTGATGGCAAAGTGTTGATTGGTGCATATAATGACAAGGTTGATGACCCTAATCCGCAGGACCGTCAATATTACCAACAATACCTGGGCACATGGCTCAAACCGGAAGAGGTTGCCCCGCAGCTTGTGAAACAGTTTCCGACCAATTGTTCAGGCTCGTGCGAGGTTGCCCGCGACAGTGCGTATAAAGCAGCCGCGCTCAAGTGGATAGGTAGCCATCTTGACAAGTTGCCCCAAGTGTTTGCCCTGCATGCCGCTTATCTGTGGCAGATTACCTCAAGTGAGGCCGACTTCCCCTTCAACCGCTTCCCTGATCGCATCTACTCGAAATTGACAATAGACCTGATGGAATTGTATACGCCACTCATCTTTTTGCTGGCCGCAATCGGCCTGATCGTAACACTACGTCGTTGGCGTGAGTTGCTCTTTATCTACAGCATGATCGCGCTGACCTTCGTGCAATGTGTCGCACTCTACGGCTTTGCACGCTTCAGAGCACCTATCGAGCCCATGCTATTAGTGCTGGCCGCTGGTGCCGTGTGGTGGATGGTGACGCGCTTGCTGAAAAGACGAACAGGTGTGGAACGTACTGTGCCCGTTCCCGTTCTTGAGAAAATATCCTAAGCATGTTCTTGCTTTCCTTGGGAAATCTATCCTAGCATTTCTTGCTTTTTGTGAGTAGGAGTATACTACTAAATGGGCCATGTATAATATGGTATACTTCTTAAGGCATAATTGGACAAGCTCAATGAAGAGTATGATGGTAAGGAAGTGCCACTGCAATATCCTTGCCACGAGCAACACGTAAAGGGTAGGAAAAGTAGGAGATTTATGGGCAAACGTGTATTAGTTGTTGACGACGATCCTGGCATACAAGGAGCATTACAAGCCGCGTTGGAGCTTGAAAACTACGAAGTTGATATTGCGAGTAATGGGCTTGTCGCATTAGAAAAACTGACTGGAGAAAACGCCTTTCCTGATCTACTGCTACTAGATTTCATGATGCCCCAGATGGACGGTCATGATCTGATAGTAGAGCTACAAAAGAGAGGATGGCACCAATCCTTTCCCATCCTTTTGATTTCGGCGGATATGCAAGCGAAGCAAAAAATGAAAGATATGCCCATTCGCGGCTTTATCGGCAAACCCTTCGAGCTAACCACCTTTTTGAACAAAGTGGAGGAACTGTTAGCTCTGAAATGCTTTTGAGCGAACACATCCTAATGGGAACCAAATAAGCTTCTGGCAGAAACAAATAACGTTCATTTGACATGAGGCGATATCTGAGCAAGTTGTCGTGGTACAATAATATGAGAAATTCAAGGAACGTTTATCATACCGTAGGGTAATAGGACTTTTTGGTATCACACTCGGGTGTGAAGAGATGTAAGGATATTTATGTCACCTCGCCTTACTGACTGGCTCTTGGCACTCACGGTCATACTTGCGTTCCTAACGGGTCTGCTCAGCCTGATTAGTGGCTCCTTGCAGGGGTGGTTCGTTTTTGCGCTACATAGCATGGCAGGCTTCTGGCTATTGTTGTTGTTATGGGGAAAACTGCGGCGCGTCTGGCCCAGGTTAATTCATCCTAGTCGCTGGGATCGCCGCACTATTTACGGGCTGATCGCGCTGCTCTTTGTTGGCTGTGCATTGTGGTCAGGCATCTGGTGGGTCGGAGGCGGCTCATGGGATTTTGCCGGATTCAATCTGTTGAACTGGCATATTTCTCTAGGCATTGTGTTGACACTGGCTGTTCTGCTCCATCTCTTTTCCCGTGCCAAACGCTTGCGCAAACGCGATATTACTGGCAGGCGGCGAGCACTCCATGTGGGTGCCCTGCTACTGGGTAGTGTCGGACTCTGGCCGCTGCAACAAGTGGGTGAACGAGCACTCAAGCTGCCAGGCGCAGAGGAGCGTTTTACTGGCTCACGTGCGAGCAATAGCTACGAAGGCAATGTTTTCCCTACCTCAAGCTGGGTTGCCGACCAGCCACATGCGCTGGACGCCCAAAGCTGGCACCTCTCGTTGGGTGGTGCGATCACGGTAGCACACGCTTTTTCCTATGCCGAAATCGTCGCGGCAGGCGATGAATTGGTAGCGACATTGGATTGTACTGGCGGCTTCTATAGCACCCAACGCTGGCGCGGCATACACGTTGGTGCTCTACTCAAGCAGGGAGAACTCCTCCCTGATGCGCGTTATGTGAGCTTTATTTCCGTCACTGGTTATCGCTGGAGCCTGCCGCTAGAGGAAGCCCAATCAGCATTGCTGGCCACGCACATCGATGACGAACTGCTCTCGCACGATCACGGTTTCCCTCTACGTCTAGTTGCCCCAGGTCGGCGCGGCTTTGAATGGGTCAAGTGGATTACACGCATCGACGTACTGACCGCGCCTGACCCAGGGCAACTCCTGAGCATATTTACCAGCAGCTTTACTGACGCGGGACGCGGAGCATGAGAGTGTACACCCCGTTCACCAACCGTATATGGTCGTGGTTGCGCCAGAAACATCGGGAAGTTGCCGTAGCATATTCGTCGCACGGGTATACAGATACGTTGCGCCAATGCGCTTTGCCATATCCAGTACACGTAGCAAGAGTGTGCGTGCCTCAGCGAGTGCTCCATAATTCACTATGAAGCAAGCCTGATCGAAGAGGAAATCGGCGGTAATATAAGGGTCTTCACTGCGTTGGGAAAGAGCCTCCATTCCTTGTGTATACTGTTGTGAAAGCGCATACTCGCCACGGATGCGCGCTTGCTCTACGCGCAAAGCCATCACAAACGTATCCTCACAAAAATCTTCATCTATCGGCGCGGAAATGAGACCTAACGATGCGGTCAAATCAGCATTCGCTTTCTCTACATTCCCATCTAAACGCCAGTAATATCCGCGCATATACAAGGCACCTGCGACACCAATGAGATTGTTATTGCTCTCACTATGATGGAGATAGGTGTCAATATAGGAATGAGCAGCCTCGCGTTCGCCAAGGATACAGGCGATATGAGATAACTCAGACAATGCAGTCCATACCTGTTTGCTCGGTTCAAGCGTCTCGGCGATTGCCAGACTCTCCCCTAGCACACGTCGTGCCTGCTTAAAGTCACCGCGATGTCCTAATAACGTGCCGAGGTGACTGAGAAATAGTGCGTGGTATTGCTGATCGTGTATTTGCTGGCTAGCATAAATGCCCCAATGCAGTAATCGTTCTCCTTTTTCATATGTACCGAGACGCCCCAGGAGTGGTAAAAGCCGAGCCAGCAGACGGATTACAAGGGCATAGTGACCTTGCCGCAGTGCTCCCATGAGGGCTGCTTGGAGAAATTCTTGTTCACATTCATAGCGATCCACATCTGCACCGTAGTGCTCTACATAGGCAAGTGCGTAAGCATATGCATTCTGTTGAGCGGAACGCACTACTTCTGGTTCAAGCTGTTCTAACCGATCCATGGCGTAGGTATACAGCAACGGATGCAACCGATAACGTGGATAGTGAGAAGAGCTAGCAGAGCTAGGTGCATTAGTTGTAGGTGTTACAGCAGGCGTCGTTTGCGATACCAGCTCAACAAGTGAATGACGGACAAATTGGCCGAGATCCGCCGCTGTGTTTGCCAGAAGAGTGAGTGGCACATCAGCAACAAATGGTCTATTCCCGTTCTGTCCTGAAGCGCGAAAAGCCCTCGAAGTATACTGTGGCGATATCACTTCGTGAGCCGCAAGAGGTTCGCAATCTGTGCTTTCTTTCGATGTTGTATGCAGCATGGCAACGCTTTCCAGGCCAAATGACGGAGCACCTAATGCCGAAAGTAGCACAAACTGTTTCTGTATAGCCTGATCAAAAACGCCAAATGCTTGTGAGAGCCGGGCTCGTATTTCACCTTCACCATCTAACAATCTATCGAGCGGATACTGGGTGGCACGCTCGGCAAGTAACGAGAGCGGTACGCCAGCAACTCTAGCGGAGGAGGCCGCAGCTTCAATGGCTAATGGCAGATGGCCTACAGCCGCACAAATACGCTGCGCATCAGCATATTCGCTCTCAGATAACTCGCGTTTAAGTAGCGTGGTAAAAAGTTCAAGGGCGGCATCGGGCTCTAACACGCCAACATGGAGATGATAGGTCATGAGTGCGGGAGGGGGAATGTAGCGACTCGTCGTGAATACAACCCGAGATATAGAGCCTGCACCATTGCTTCCATACGCGGTAGCAGACGTGTATTCGCGCATGAGTAGCGCTTCCAGTGCTTGCCGTAGTGGAAACTGTGCGTCCAAATCATCCAAAAGCAACAAAACACGTTTCCCGGCCAGCGCGATACGGACACCATCAATTAGTTCAGCGAGATCAGCCTCGCTAAACTCTTCTATGTGTGATGCCAAAGCAGTACTTGTAGGAACTGCGAAAGGTGCATTAGATTCGCCATTTCCCCGTTTTGTTTTAGCAAGTGAGCGCGGAGCAGAAGCAAAAAACGTCATGATTTCATGGAGCAATGCTGCGAGCCCACGCTGTCCACGCCGCCCTGTACAGGTAAAGGTAGCAATACCTTCAGGGAAACACCGTTCACGTTGTTGGCGTGTAAGTGTATGCACCGTCTCATAGGCAAGAGCACTCTTCCCCACACCAGGCATTCCGCTCAGCGCACAGAGACCAGTCTCCATACAACACAATGCTTCTCTTAGATTACGCACTGCCTCCTCTCGCCCAAGCAATCGTAGCGGGCGTGGAGGGAGCAGCGAAACGGTTGAAGGGTGTTTAGCAGCTAGGCGTTCTCTCAGGTGTTTGACTTCATCAGCCTCTTCTGCGCTCAAGTCTGTCAATTCGGCTGCTTGTAGATAGGCTTGTAGGTCGCGTGGAGTTTTACAGAGCAGCCGCGCAAGAGAAAAGACACGCTTGCGTACACTTCCCCGGAAGGGGTGTGCGAGTTGTCCAGCTTCCAAACGAGCAAGGAAATCTTCGGAGATGCCACACTCTTTTAAGAGAACATCCTGATTGATAGTCTCCACCAGCACACGTTGACTACGCCAACCATATTTGCGACGGCGGTCACTCAGCCAGCGACCAAATTGTACAGCGTCCATAACTCATTGGTCTCGTTCCCGACGTTTGCGGACGTGGGTGACATGACCGCTCCTTCCTGCATGTACTAGTGTCTGTTTATTACACTATTGTACGAAATGAGCGGCGCAAATATCACAGAAAGGGGAGCAAGCAAGAACCAGCAAGCAGACCCACACCTGCTAGAAAAGGTGAGCCTGCTTGCTGCTCTTCTGGCCTGTTACGCTTTTGAGCGAGGATCGAAGGCGTCGCGTAGACCATCACCGAAGAACGAAAACGCGAGCACAACGATTGTGAGCACCATTGAGGGCAGGAGGATTTCCCAGGGATGGGAGCTAATGAGAGAGGTTGCATCCGAGATCATCAAACCGATGCTCGACCCAGGCGGTTGCACACCTAAATTGAGCAAGCTTAATCCAGCTTCGCCAATAATCGTCCCAGAGATGTTGAGCGTTGACACCACGATCACAATATTCAATAAATTGGGCACGATATGCCTCAGAATGATGCCTGTGTTTGTGGTACCAACGGAAAGGGATGCAGACACAAATTGCTGTTCTTTGAGTTGCAACGTCTGACCACGCACATAGCGTGCCATGAGAGGCCATGCCGTAAATGCCAGCGCGATAGAGACAAGTAAGAGACGTGCATTTCCATTGGGACCGATGATGGGAATACTGACCAAATGGACATCTGCCCAGGTTCCAAAAATGCCAGCCAGCAGAATGGAGAACAGCAAACCGGGGAAGGCAAACATGACATCGGTGAAGCGCGCCAACACTTGGTCAATCCAGCCGCCATAGTACCCCGCTAGCACGCCCACCAGTATTCCTAGCACAACATCCACGACTTCAACGAGAGCAGCCACGAGCAGAGAAACTTGCAAACCTTGCATCAAACGGGCCAGTTCGTCACGTCCAATCGCATCGGTCCCTAACCAGTATTGGGCCGATGGTCCCTCGTCCTGTCGGTCTAGCTCCTGATGAAAAGCACTATGATATTGTGCGGGGCTAATAGATCCGTTCAGGCTACTTTGATAGGTACCGCCAATATGTTGATACACGATTGGGCCGAACAAGGGAATGACGATGAACAAGAAAATTACCATTAAGCTCACCATCGCCCGTTTATCACGTCGCAACTGGCGTAAGGAGGCCCTGAAAGGTGACGACGACTGTGACGATGGGTCATTAGGCGGAGGCTCACTCTTGACAGGAAGCAAGGCAACTGCTCCCGTAGCTACTTCCATTCGTTCTGGCATCAGCACATCAGGCGGCAAGAAGGTGGGTTCTGTATTTTTATCCTGCATTTCCATTGACGTACTTCCCCTCTATTGTGCTTTAATGCGTGGATCGACGACCGTGTACAAAATATCTGACAAGAGGTTTCCCACCACCACCGCGATTGCGAGCAAGATGGTAGTTGCTTGAATCACGGGATAGTCTCTATTGGTAATAGAGGTCAGCGTGACGAGTGTGATACCGGGAACATTGAAGATCTGCTCAATGAAAAAAGCACCCGTCACCAGCAAACCTATAGTCAGACCAAGAATGGTTGCCAGAGGAATTAAGGCATTACGTAGCGCATGACGGTACACTACAATCTGTTCACGTAATCCTTTCGCGCGAGCGGTACGCACATAATCCTGACGCAGCACTTCAAGCATACTTGTGCGCGTGATACGAGCAATATAGGCCGTTCCAGCGGCAGCATAGACCAGGATGGGGCCTAGTTTGAAGCGTATATCGGTCCAGGTGTATTGCCAGGGTACGCCCCAGTTCGCAACAGGCCAGTTGAAGCCGACGTGTTGATCCAGCCATACGATACCGACTTGAAAAAACACTGCGAGCACAAAAGATGGGACTGCATAGAGGAAGAGCATCCAGCCCATATTCACGGTGTCAAGCCACGTATTCGCTTTGAGAGCCGAGAAAATACCCAGTGGCACCGCAACCAGAACTTCTAGGATCAGCGACCACATAGCTAACTCGGTTGAAACTGGCACGCCATCTTTGAGGATGGCCCAGACAGAACGATTCTGTTGCACAATAGACAAACCCAAATCACCATGAGAGAGCCGGATGAGAAAATTGTAGTATTGCTGATACCAAGGTAAATCAAGTCCATAGGCATGTTTGAGGGCGAGATAGGATTGTAACGTATAATGCTGGCCTAACAAGGTATGAATAGGGTCGCCGGGGGCAAAATAGCCCATGATGAAGGTAATGAAGGTCACGCTGATCACGACAAACACCAGACCTATCAGACGTTTAATGAAAAATTGTAGCATCTGCTCTTCCTTATCGAGAAAGCTGCACACGGTACGAGTTGTATGACCATGACTCATACCGTGTGCATCCTGTTTCTGCTAGATCGTCACATTCACACAGGGTGTATCTGTCGAAATGTAGATGTTCGCCCAGTCATCGGGAGGTGTCAGACCAAGCGCATTGTTGACAAAGCCTCGTTCACAGGGGGCGCGTAAGCCTGCCGAAGTTTGTTGTTGCATCGGCAGCCAGGCGACCTCGTTCACTAGTTGCTGCTCAATTTTGTTGTATACCGCTAACCGTGCCGGTCCATTGGGCATGGTATCTGCCTGCTCCATTGCCAGCTGATTGGCTTGCTGATCAGCGGCGTTCGTGGCACCATTTTGCCCATAATTCATGCCGTTTTGGGCCGCTCCTTTGTCAAATTGGAGCGATGTCCAGTCTTGAGGATCGGGATAGTCAGCAATCCAGGCGGGACCATCGTAGAACATTAAGGGGTTGTTTGAGCCGAGGGCCTCGTCATTGAACACCGTATTAATATCAACGTCACTCGTCTTCACACTGATACCAAGTGTGTTCTGCCACATCTGTTGCAAGGCCGCGACCTCATTTTTCGCCGAGGCATCGCCACTACTGGCAAACGTTAATGTGATGGGCGGAATCTGTGCAACGCTGCTGTATCCCTCTTCCTGCATACCTTGCTGAAAGAGACTTTTTGCTAGCGTAGGATCGCCAGCGGTCCCTTTGACTCCTGCCGGTCCGGTGAGGGCAGCATTATATCCTGGCATGCCCTGCGGCACAATATGGTTGGTAGCAATAAACTTATCCTTCCAGATATTCTTTACAATGAGGTCTTTGTTCACGGCTAAGGCGAACGCCTGGCGAATCTTGATGTTGTCGAAGGGTTTCTTCAGGTAGTTCATGGTATAGTAATTAATCGCCAGCGTGGGGAATTGGACGAAATCGGCCCGCGACCGATCTTGCGCGAGATTGGCTGATGGAATATAGCCACCAGTATCGTCAACTTGATTTGCCAAGTATGCCTGGTATACGGTAGGTGCTTGCTCATAGATCGGATAGATCAATTTTGCAAGTTGTGGTTTGGGGCCATAATAATTGGGGTTGGGAACAAAGTCTATTTCTTTTCCATGTATGTATTGAGACACTTTGAAAGGACCATCACCACCACCCTCGGTCAAGTGATCTGTCCACTGTACGCCGTATTTGTCAATCAGGCGTTTCTCAACCACCCAGGAACACTGATAGGTCAAAGCTTCCAGAAAGAAGGAGTACTTTTGCGCGCTGACAATTTCAACGGTACTTGCATCGGGTGCGAGCAAACTATCATTGATAAGTGTCTTGGTCTTGCCCGCGGCTAATTTATCAGCATCTTTGATATAGCGCAGATAATAGGGGCCCGTACTCGATTTGGTCGCTGGCTGTAATGCACGGTCAATGCTGTAGATAACATCCTGTGACGTAAGTGGTGTACCATCACTAAATGTGAGATGGGGACGTAGCGTAAATTTGTACGTGAGGCCATCGGACATGAGTTGATAGGATTGCGCTAGTTGCGGCTTCAAATTCAATTGATCGTCTAGTTGTACCAACCCGGTGAAGACGTTACCAACCGCATAAAGGGAGAATGCATCCCCTGCTAATCCTGGATCGAGCGATTTTACATCTGCCGTTCCTGCCTCTAAACCAGAAACGAGCACTTGCTTATTGGGATCTGCTTTCGCGTGGGTAGAGGAAGAGGTAGATGTTGTTGATGTAGCTCCTCCACAGGCTACGAGCAGCAAGCTCAACAGGCAAAATAGTGTAGCGAGCATCCTCTTAAAAATTTTCTTGCCAGGTCGCATTCGTGACTTCTCCTTTTGCACTAAATCTCGTTAGGCTTTCCCGTTTGTCAGGGTAGACAAGAAAGAATAAGCCAATCGTACTAGAGAAGAAGTACGAAGAGCACGGAAAAGAGGGGCAGCAGCGCGGAAATTTCGCTGAAGAAGCGCGAAAAAGCACTAGAATTTTCCGCTCACTCGTGGTTTGGAAAGTCAGCTCTGGGTGGGCTGGGACTAGGTGGCGAAAAGGTTTCGCTGGTTTTGACGATCTTGATCATCAGATTATCAAGCAAAATAATTCCTTTTATTTGTACTGTTTTTATGGATGTGTTTTTACAGAAACTAGAATGATTTCTCATGTTTTCACTAGTCTATAGAAATTTATGTGAAGAACTATTTTTTTGATACCCAGCCCAAATAACCCCTACCTGTTAGTTTGGCAAAGACCGTTAAGTAATCTCGACAAGGAGATCACGACGTAATCTCAGTTAGAAAGTAAGAGAACTCAGTAGCAGAAAGACTGCACAAAACGAACACGCCACTCATTCACCAAGCAAAGATGTGAAACGAGGAAAGTAAACAGAAACGAGGAAAAGGCTATCGCTAACCAGAAACATCTTAAGAAGCTTCGAGAAGGAACAGAAGCATGGCATCAATGGCGGCTCAACCACCCAAATATACGGCCTGATCTTAGCGGAGCGGATCTCAGCAATGCCCATCTCAGCGAAGCCTATCTCAATGGGTCCAATCTCAGCACGGCCAATCTCAGTGATGCTGACCTCCGCGAAGCCCATCTCCGCAGGGTTGATCTTAGCAGAGCCAATCTCAGCGGTGCCCATCTCGATAGGGCCCATCTCAGCGAAGCCAACTTACGCGATGCAGACATGCGTGGAGCCCATCTCCGTAGTGCTGATCTTAGCAGTACTAATCTCAGTGGGACCAATCTCAGCAATGCTGATCTCCTGGATGCAATCCTCTCCTCTGCCAATCTCAGCACGGCCAATCTCAGAAATATAGAGATGATCTCTGCTAATCTCCGTGGAGCCATCCTTATTGATGCTGACCTTAGCGGTGCCATCCTCAGCGATGCCATTGTTCAACCAGAACAATTAGAGCAAGCAAAGTCACTTCAAAACGCAACCATGCCCGATGGGTCAAAGCACCCCTAACACAAAAGCAAGGTCTGATAGAACGGGTTGAAGTAATCGTCACGACGCGCAATCACGCCGTCCAAGCCACGTCCACCCTCGGGTGATCTTTTGATATCGGCGAACAGGCCCATCTCAAGCCCTTTGAAGAGGCCAAGCGTGTCTATTTGTCGCAGCAGTTCGACGGCGTCACGCAGTATCTCGCCTGCCCAGCGTGTGACCAGGCTATCCTCACGCCAATCGAATTGGTCGCCCAGGTCGCGGGCAGCATTGAAGGTGTAGAGGGCGTTGCGAATGGAGAGAAAACGATCTTGCAGCAGCGGCGTATGAATAGCCTCGGTGGGCATGCCGAGCAACTGGATACCCTGGCCCGTCAGAACACCCACAAGGTTGAAGAAACCATCAAGCACATGGCCACGGAAGATATCCCCGGTCATGTGTTTTGTCGGTGGCATGTACTTAATCGGATAGCCTGGGAAAAGGTCGCGAACCAACTGAGCTGAGGCAATTTCGTGCAGCAGGTGATTGGGCGTTGTGGGATCGATCTCGAAGGCGTGCCCCAGCCCGATCTGTGCAGGCTGTAGGCCAGCGGCAAGCGCGAAACGTTCGTTGATGAATTGCGATGCCACCACGGTATGTTCCGCCTCTAATGCGTCGGCGGTGGTGAGATAGTTGTCTTCGCCTGTATTGATGATGATGCCAGCGGCAGCATTAATGCGTCGCGAAAAGAACTGGTCGATCAGGGTGCGTTTGAGATTAATATCGCGAAAAATAATGCCATATAGGGCGTCGTTGAGCATCATATCGAGCCGTTCTAGCGCACCCATCGCGGCGATCTCTGGCATGCACAGGCCAGAACAATAATTGGTCAGGCGTACATAGCGTTTGACCTCGCGACTGGTCTCATCTAGGGCGGCACGCATGAGCTTGAAGTTGGCCTGGGTCGCATAAGTACCACCAAAGCCCTCGGTTGTGGGGCCATAGGGAACATAGTCAAGCAAGCTCTGCGCGGTAGAGCGAATGACCGCGATGACGTCGGCACCTTGCCGTGCCGCCGCCTGAGCCTGCACGATATCTTCATAGATATTGCCTGTGGCCACAATAACGTATAACCACGGCGTCAATGGCTCGCCGCCGAGTTCCGCGATCAACGCGGCACGCTCGGCGCGGCGTTGGCGAATGCGCTCTACGCCCTGCTGCACCAAGCGTTGACAGGCAGCATCAAGCGCGCCATGCTCCTCTGGAGAAGCGTGAGAGACATCGGCAAAGGGCAGTGAGCGGGCGGCAAGAGCTTGCGCGGTCTGCTGCACGTCCAGTTGCTGCTGAAGCATCGTCGCAACAAAGGGACGCAGAATGCCGCCCGCGAGTTGGTTCTGCGCTTGCTCCACCACGCGATTGGGCAACGGCACATCCTCAGCATCGACACCATCAACGCCAAGCAAGCGCAAGGTGGCACGCTCGATAGTGACGGTGGTATGCAGGTTGACATAAGTGAGAATGGGGGCAACAATATGGTGAGCAAGTGTACGTGCTTCATCCACAAGGGCAGCATCAAGCTTGAGCTGTGGCATAAGTAACTCCTTCAATCCCGAAATAGCACAAATACATCAAAAAGAGCAATGGTTGTCCTGAGATGCCGTCGCGTGATCGCATCTCAGGACAACCATTGCTACATTTACTAATGGGTTATATCAAAAAGACCTGAACAGACTACTCGTCTTTATCCAGGTTCTCTGGCTCATACTCGTCTTCCGCATCCACATCGTCTTCATCCTCGTCTAAATATTCTAGGTTATCCAAGCTATTTGCATAACTGGGATACGAGAAAGATTCTTTGCGAATTTGGATAGTCGGATGGATGGTGGGAAAAGGTCGCAGTCCGGTCTGTGCAGCCGGGCCATCCATCTGCGGTTCGTAAGCTGGCGCACCCTCGCGCACAAGCACTTCATCTTCCATTGCCACCGATTCGAACCCTAAACGGCGAAGATCCATAACCATGCCAGGCCATGTATCCTCGGAATCGACAGCCCACCACTCACGTCCCATAACACGGACAAGTCGAACACGCAAAGGCCGGTTGAGATCGCCCAGATTAGCCAGTAACGAAGAACGTTTCTTTTCGGCTTTTTTCACGGCAGTAAACCGTCCCTTCTTTATGAAGAACACTACTACAACTACTTGTTTACATGGTCTTCGTTCGTGAAAGATTTTTCATCCATTGGTTCTTTTCAGGTCGTGTGAATGATAAATCTATTTTATAAGTATACCATACCACATCAACGTATCATATTACCAGTCAAGCAGTCGTTTTTCACGTTAATTTCACGCATCAGCCACAAACACGACTCATAGTGATACACCTGAATTGGCAAGGTGGACGTCATGAATACAGCCTCTATGGGCGTCATGAATGCAACTTAGGCGTCATGAATGTCGCCCCTACGGATATATACGTGTGAAGAAATGTTCACGGATGACTTTGAATAGGTCAAATGCACCATGCATATTCATGTAGCATTCATTTATAGTGACACTAGAAAGACGTTTTTGGGGGCAAAAATTGGCCGAGGAAAAGAAAACAGAACATGATTGACAACTCAGCAAAAACAGAGCATACTGCACAAGAAGGATTGACACGACTGACAAGAATCCACAAAAAGGCAGGAAGAGGGATGACAAGCCAGCCGAAAACAAGCTTGAAAACGCTTTCGGGAAGCACGATGCGCCGCCTGCGAAATACACCTAGCTATTTCTTTCTCATCTGGCGTTGGAGTATGTGGCTTTATGCGCTGGTCACGACGTTGTATTCTCCACTGAGCAATACTCCCATTATGCACGTCTTACTCGTTATCACCTTCCTACAAACACTCACCGTTACGCTCTATGCTCCCGTGCTACAAATCTTCTTGCCGAACTTACCACGCCTGCGTGCAATGCGAACAGCCAGACAGACAGCGCAGCGACGACAACCTTTGGCAGAAGATGAGGATGCCGACATTATGACGCCGTTGGCAAGTACGCACAACCGCTATTGGGATGTTGCGTTCTATGCGCTTGATGTTGTCATTTGTGGGCTGGTAATGTATTTTGGCGTTTCTGGCGTGACACCAGCCTTCGGTGATGGTTCGCTGTTTTATCGTTATGGTATCTCTACTATTTTCGCAGCTGCCCTGGCCTATCGGTATCGTGGTGGACTGGCGGCGGCTCTCGGCTTTGAACTCTTCGTTTTGCTAGGTGTCGTGCTGCCCCCCTTCAACGCAAATCCTGGCAACACTCCAACGGTGATTGACTATGTTGGTTCGCTGGTCGATGCGCCCGTTGTCGCGCTCCTCTCGGCCTATGTCGCCACACTGCTCAAAAACTATACCCAGAGCAAGCGACGTGAGCAGGATAACGCACGCACCCAGCAGGCTCTGGTACGGGTGAGCGAAACGCTGATACGCGGTGCTCATGACCGTCAACAACTCCTACAAACCAGCGCATCGCAGATGCGGCAAGGTGGTCATTTTCAAAGACTGGTAATTGCTCTGGTCGAAACGTCAGCAGAGGACGACGACGAGCCACAAGAACACGAACAGGCTCAAGTACAGGAGCAGGTGCAAAATTTACGTTATATCGAGGCAGATGTGGATGTGCCGACGGTGTTGCTCCCCAGCAAAGACGAGGCCCCGTTTCAACGAGTGCTGCAATCTGGTAAGAAACTCATCATGTTTGAGCCATTGCACGAGCCAGAAAACAAAGGCTACTTCCTGGCACGACTCTATATTCCTTTGCTCAAGGATGGACGAGTGCAACTCATTTTGGCAGCCGAGGGCAGACGCCAAGCACCCTTTAATGAGAAGCAAGAAAAGTTTTTGACCATTTCGGGCACGCAACTGCTACTTGTGCTGGATAATCTGCGCCTGACGGAGCAAACGATTCGCTTAGCTGGCGCCGCCGAGCGTGGACGGATCGCGCGTGAGATTCACGATGGTATCGCGCAACTGGTCTATATGCTCAGTCTGAATGCGGAGACGAGCGCAACGCAGGCACGACGCATAGCAGAAGCATCAGAAGAGGACGCCGAACTGATCAACCCGCTCGCGGCACGCTTAGAAAACCTGGTGACAATTTCTAAACAGGCATTGTGGGAAACGCGCAACTACATGTTTAACCTCAAGCCATTGATGAGCGGCAGTACCACGCTTGAGCAGATGATAAGCAATCAGCTGCGCGAGTTTCAGGCCATTAGTGGGCTAGCGACTTATCTAGAAATTGATAGTCAGAATGGCACAACTACGAGCGAGGGCAAGAGCAAGGGCAAGAGCGAGGGCGATACAGGAGTTCAGGTGCGGCGTTCGCGCCACTATGCCCAGGTTGGCACCGCCATTTTCCGCATTGTGCAGGAGGCACTGACCAACGCCTATAAACACGCCGAGGCAACACAGATACAGGTTGCCCTACACCAGCGCACAAACGGGATCGAGGTAACAATTCGCGATAATGGGCGTGGC
>JBBPYR010000253.1:0-4334 GCA_038199755.1 Ktedonobacterales bacterium
GTGTAGATATTCCTCTGCCTGCGCGTAATTTCCCTGGATCATTGCCAATTGTGCCAGCCCATTCAAACATCTTCCCATATATGGGTGCCGTGGTTCAGGCATTTGTTCCCATACATCAAGGGCATACTGGAAGTAAAGCTCTGCCATCGGATAGCGAGCGAGTGCCGTGCAGACCAAGCCTAAACCACTGAAGTTACAAGCGACACAGGAGTGGCCTAAACCAACATTCTGCTCTCTGATAGAAAGCGATTGGATGAATTGTTGTTCAGCGTCATGGTAGCGCGCGAGCTTATATGAGAGCTGCCCGTAATGGAGCCTTAACGTGCCCACAGATGGGTGGCTTTCTCCCAGTTCTCGTTCGAGCCGGTCTAGTTCTTTACGCATTTGTGGCTCGATAACGGTGTAATTGCCACGCCCATAATAATGCCAGGGTTTCATTGGTGCGTTTGCTGGCAATTCAACATTTCTGCTCTGTAATTCCTTGAGCATGGTAGCGATGCGCTTCAGCAGTATTTCCTCTTGCGCGTACTCGGCCTGAATATGCAGATAGCTGGCAGCTTGCACTAACAGGCGCATGGCCTGAGGCGAAACGATCTTCCACTGCTCGATTAGCAGAACACAAATTTGCACATGCGGGATACATTGTTGACAACACGCCCAGTTTTGTACCTCCTCAATATCGGCAAAGGCGAGATTGACCGCGCAAACCGTGCGTTCAACCCACAGCCGTTGTTGCTGCTGGCTCATGCCTTCCCTGATTACCGCCTGTACAAGAGGATGGATCGAGAGTGTTTTGGTTTCCGCGTTACGCTTTACGAGCGAGTATTTGCGTAGGGTGGCCACTGCTTCATGGAGCATCAATGGTTCACTGGCTAGGGCTTGCAGGTGTGGCCCAAGTGCAGATGCACCGTCGGTGAGCAATCTCTCTGGTATGCTTTCAGGGTGGAGGAAGATACAAATGCGTAACAGGTCTGCCGCAACCGGGTTGGCTTGTTCCAGTTTGTCAAATGATTGGCTAAAGGTAGTGGTGACTGAGGCAGGATGATCGGTAAACAAGCTGCCGCGCATATTGAGCAGGCGGGCATAATGCGTGCGGTACAGGACAAGGTAATCGGCGAGGCTGCATCCAGTCTCTTCAATGTAGGCACCAGCTTGATCGAGTGCGAGTGGATGATAGCCTAGCAGTTCCGCCAGCTCTTTGGACTTTTCCAGTTCGGCACGTGCAACGTTTGTTAAGGGAGTATCCTGAGAGACCATTTTAATGCGACGCAACAAAAATAAAACCGCTTCGTCACGCTCCATGCTATGCAAGTCAATACCACGTGCAATATGGCCTGTGGCTTGTGTTCGGGTGGTGAGCAGGATATGTCCGCGACCAGTTGAGGGCACAAACGTGCGTAATTGATCGAGGTCGCCTATGTTATCAGCGATTAGCAGCCAGTGCGTGTTCGTACGTAGCCAGTTTTTAATCGTGTCGGCGATGCGCTCCTGTTTGTCTTTCAGGTGCAATTGCGAAATGATCGTCGCATAGTCATCACGTTGCAGGTCTTTCCGATCACAGCGTACCCACAAAATGTAACGGTAGTCTTTATGATGGCGATAGGCATACTCCAACGCCACCTGCGTTTTCCCCACTCCTCCCAAGCCGCTGAGTGCAAGCGTGATAGAAGCGGCGGCATCAACCTGAAATGCTTTATGAACCTCGCCCAATACCTGTTCTCTTCCGGTGAAAAAGGGATTGCGCCGATACGGTACATTCCAGATGACCGACGAATCTTGTGGCGGTGTGGCTACTACCGAGGATGCTTTGTCCACGTGCTCTGAAGATGAGGCCACGGGCGTGGTGCGGCTCCCCAGTTCGCGCCTGTTACACGCAATTTCCAGCTTCTCGGCAAACTCCATCACACTGGCATAACGCTGCTTTGGCTCCTTTGCGAGTGCCTTCTGCACCACGATGTTAATGGCGGTATGCAGAGAGGGTACGTGGTCGTTGAGAGGCCGTGGCGCGTCTTGCAGATGTTGCGCGATAAGTTGTGTGTATGCCCCATTGAAAGGGCGTACGCCACAAAGAAGCTCGTAGGCCATTACTGCTAAGGAATATTGATCGCTGGCATAACATGGTTTGCCGTTTATCTGCTCGGGCGCGCTATAGGGCATGGTGCCGCCGCCCTTGTCGGTGTGCATGGTAGATTGAGCGATCACGGCCAGGCCAAAGTCGCTTAATAGAAGTTGATTCTCTTTGCTTAATAAGATATTTTCAGGTTTGACATCACGATGAATAATTTTATTGTCATGAGCATATTGGAGCGCACTGGCTATTTGTTTGATCATAGAAGCGAGTTCAGTAGGAGCAATTTTTTTCCCGTTATAATGATGGCGTAGTGTGCCATTGGGGGCGTAATCCATGACAAGGAAAGGCATATTGGTGCTTTCATCAATACCACATTCAAAAGCACGAACAATATGGGGGTGCTTCAGGTTGCCGATGACCTGAGCTTCTTTCAGAAATTTTGCGATGGAGTCGCTATCCAATTGCACGAGCAAAACTTTAATGGCCGCCAAATTTTTGAGATAGATATGCTCCCCCAAATACACTTTCGCAAAGCCACCATGTCCAAGGAGTTGTACGAGACGATAGTTCCCCAGGTTTCCGAGATAGTCATTCATCAAACAAACCGTTACCTTCTTATCCACTTACTGAAGAGTCGGTTGGCGAGGTACGTTACTGCATGAGTGTTTATGAAGAGATGCGTCTTTGCTCTCGGTACGCGCTAGCGCGGTTGCTTAATACTCCCTTTTACCTCGACTTGAGAATAGCGTATTTTCGATGTGAGATCAAGTAGTATATTCAAAATAGGGACTTTTGTAACTCTATACGTAATTCCATAAAGAACATCCCTCCTGCATGTGCCGGGCGTGAACTCACTTGACGGTCGGGGAAGAAGGCTTTACAATATCAATAATTCAATTCACAGCAAGATTGTTTTATTTCCAGTATAACGGAGGTTCCAATTCATGCCTTTATACGAGTACTATTGCTCGGATTGCCGCTCTAAATTTGAATTGCTTGTGAGTCATAAGCATGCGGATGATGTTGTTTGTATGAAATGTCGGAGCGAAAAAGTGCGCCGACTGCTTTCTGTCTTTGCCGCGCCGCGTCATGGCGAGGGCGAGGATAGAAGCTATGAGGCTGAGGCTCCTTCAATGGGGGGATGCGGTTGTGGCGGTGGCGGTTGTGGCTGCCATTAGCACGACGTTAATGGCAAAGGGGCGTCACCAGTGTAGGTGGTGGCGATTATGACTATTTCTAGCAGGTAAGGTCTTTTTCTTATGTTTAATAAGATTAGCTATCGACGTGCAGTGATTGAAGGTATCATCCTGTTTACGCTCGGTCGTCTGGGCGCGCTCATTAATCCGATTATTTTTCCTGATTGGACCTATGTTGCGGCTCCTTTACTCTTCCTGGTTTTACAGTTTTTGTTCGCTCCATTCTGGGCCACTCGCCGTATTGCATCGACGAAACGCGAGCGTTTGAGCAAACGCTTCTGGTTACTAGGCCCACGCTTGGCGGCCCTGTGTTTCGCGCTTGATCTGGTGATTACGCTGCTCTTTGGTTTGCCTGTCAGCACGGTTGGCGGTGTGCAGTACGGGCCAGCTGTGTTGCGCCTCTTGAATGGCGGTGTACAACATCTTACCTGGTCTGACTTTGGCTGGTACGAACTCAAAACCGTTGCCCTGCTCTTTGCGCTGCATACACTGTGTGTCATCTGCACTCGTCTGGCTATCGGCGGCTTCTTACGCTTCACCATGCCTGCTGGTGGCAATAGAGTCACCTTGTAAGTATGAAGTGGTAATGTGCCGATGGCAGGGCTGTTGCAAATTCCGTAGGGGCTTTGCCGCTTCCGTTTGTTACACTTGTTTTGGCCAGTACAGGGATGAGCAAAGAGAATACAGGCGAATTCCTGGCCAGCGAAACCCATTGCCCGATGCGATGTGGTTGGCCAACAGGTACGGGGGGCGCGATAAATCTGGCCCAAGAGACATCAACGTAAGCGGACGATGCAGGCTGGGACCCTTGGGTCGCCCGTGCCGGCAATACCCCCCCTTTTTTGGGGTTTGCCCCACCCCACGGGCGACCCGAGGGTCCCTTCCACCCGTCCTCACCCCCCCCGCCCCTCCTGAAACGAGCGTTCCCACCACCTCAGCCATTCTTAGGTTGATGTCTCTTGGGCGCGATAAATCTGGCCCCTACGGAATTTGCGGTGTGATGATTCCCGAATTTACACCATGCCCCGTTCGCTTGCGATGTGGGTTAATTGGTTGCGTACTTCCCA
>JBBPYR010000254.1:0-26800 GCA_038199755.1 Ktedonobacterales bacterium
AGCGCGCTGTAGGCTCCGTAGGGGCCAGATTGATCGCGCCCTCCGCTCAATTTATTGAGCGAGATTCTGAATCACAGGCGATCAATCGCCCTGGGGCGCGATCAATCTGGCCCCTACGGATGGGCTTCTCTGTTTACCAGTTTCATTAGTAAATGTGCATCATCTGGCCCCCTACACCAACCCGTTCCTGATGGCGTAGGCCACGGCAGAGGCGCGGCCAGGCACGTCGAGCTTGACGAAGATGTTGCTTAGGTGGCGGTTGACGGTGCGCGGACTGAGCACGAGGATGTCGGCGACTTCGCGGTCAGTGTTGCCCTCGGCGACGAGTTGCAGGACTTCGCGCTCCCTGGCGGAGAGGCTCAGGTGGAGTACGTGATCGCTCGCAGTGGCCTTTCGTTGGATGCTTGGTGCTTGTGCTGGTCGTGAGGGTTTCTCTGCGGTGGCTTTGAGTGTACGCATGCCTTCGAGCAGCGTATCTACCAGATCGGAGGAGCGTTGCATGTCGTATTGCTGGAAGATGTGGCGCGCCTGAGTGCAAAGTTGTTCGATGCTTGGCAAGGCATCACCACGCGTGATCGCCATGCGTGCCTGCTCATAGAGAATCGCCGCCTCTTCCGTCTGATTGTTGGCACGCCGACAGAGGCGTAAACCATCCTCGAAGGCTTGTTCCGCTGCCTGCCAATCTTTGTTGAGCGTCGCCAACTCCCCCAGAATGCGGTCAACCGAAATACCAAAATAGAGAAAACCACGGAGCAGTTTGATGCGCTCAATGTAGGGCAGGGCGTGTTCGATGGAACCAAGATGGAGATAGCCTTCAGCGAGGAAGGGAATGTAGAAACTGCCAGCGATGCCTATGCGCTCAGGTTGGGTGCTGACACGCTCAAGATAGCTGTGCGCGGCATTTCTGCGACCCGTTACGGCGAGAAAGTGACCATAGAGGGCGAGCGTGCCGGGTGCCCATTCGGTGCTGGCACCAGCTTGTATGGCGTCCTGAAATATCTGCTCCGCCTCTTGCCATTGCCCATGGCGAAAATAGCACTCGGCTTGTGCTAGTAGTACAAGTGGTTTGAGGCGTGCATCATCATTGGTGGTCGCCTCTTGCATTGCCTGTTGCAACTGCGCCTCACAGCTGCTCCAATTGCCTTGTGTCAGGGCGATCATGCCCTCATTCCAGTGTAGTAAGCCCAGCATACGGCGTATGCCATAGCGACGTGCTCGCTCAAAGCCGCGCTGCGTATAGTCATTCGCCAGCGCGATTTCGCCGAGGGCTAGGTAGATGATACCAATGCCCTGGTCGCCGAGGGCGGCACGGAAGGGATCACCCAATGCGATATACAGTTCGTTGGCTTGTTTTTGGAGGCGCAATGATTCGTGGATGTGCTCACTCCAACCACGCAGCCACCCGACCATGTGGAGCACGAAGGCCTGACTGCTACGATCACCCAGCTGAATCGCCAGTTCGTGTGATTGCCAGAAGGCTTGCTCTGCCTCACGTGAACGGTTATAGAAAATATCAAGGATGGCCTGTGCCTGCAATAGTTGGATGCGTTCACTACTGGTGATGTGTTCAATGGTGGCAGTGCCTACATTCGTTGCCAGTCCGCTGCGTGCGAACCAGGGAAGTGTTGCTCGTGCTGTCAGTGCTAGTGACTCTTGTTGCCCATACTGTGCCTCTTGATCGAGGGCGAAGCGGGCCATTTGCAGATGTGACATGGCCTGTTCATATTTTGCTTGCATGCGGTAAATGTCGGCCAGTATACGGTTGATACGTGCAAGCAGCAGGGGCGATGTCGCGTCGTGCTTTCGCGTCTCTTCTAGTGCATGCTGGAGCGATGCACTGGCTTGTTCCAACTCACCCAGCTTAAACCACAACTCGCCCACAGTTAGATAGAGTTGTGCTAACGTTGGTGTGGCGGTGGTACTGGTGCTATTGCTGGAAATGATTTGTCCTGCCTCGACCAGTTTAATGACGAGGCGCAGGTGATTGATGGCCTCGCGATAGGACTGCTGCCGCGTCGCTTCCTCGCCCGCAAGCAGACTCCAATGCAGGGTGGCTGCCTTCTCGCCGCTTTTCGCATAATGGATGGCTAGCTCCGCGGCATGGCTACGTGCTTCATAAGCATAATAACTTTCTAAAGCTTGCGCGATGCGATAGTGCAAGCCACGTAGACGGTGCGTGGAGATGGTGGCCTGCAACACCTCATGAACGATGCCCTGACAAAATGCATAGCGTGATCGAGCAGGCTGAAAGAGCGTTTCATGTAATGCATGTCCACTCTGATGCTCCACTTGTTGGTCATAGCCATCCTCTTCTGACGGTTCTGGCAGTTGGCTAATGAGTTGTGCCTGTTCAGCCTCTTCTAACCCTGCATGTGCCTCCTCGCCCGCGACGAGCAGTAAGGCTTGTGAAGGAAAGACGCGCCCAAAGAGGGACGCGGTAGCAAGCAAATCGCGACACGTTGGACTCAGTTCCTGTAAACGTTGGCGTACTGCCAACATAATGCTGTCGGGTAGCTGCGTGCTAATCTCCTGAACCAAATTCCAGGTGTTCTGCTGCAAGACCAAGCGTCGCTGAATGGTCAAAGTGCGTACCAGTTCCTCAAGAAAGAAGGGATTGCCCTCAGCACGTGTGAGGAGAGCCTCACTGATGGGTTGTGGAATGGTGCCTGGGAGCAGTGTATGAAGGTGCTCGCTGGCCTCGTCGCTCGCCAGAGGGCCAAGTGGCAGTATGCCCAGTAATCCCTGCTGCATCAAGTCCAGCAGAATTTTCCGCGTGTTCTCTATTGCGTGTGCAGAGGGTGTACTGGCAATGTTGACCATGTCCTCCCCTTCCTTCTCCTCAAAGCCCTGTGCTCTCTCTTTCGCCACAGAAGGAGATGAGGGTGGCCGTGTTACTCCAATCAGGAGCACACGGCTGCTATGCAGGCGCACCGTGAGATAGAGCGTGAGTTCTTGGCTGGCACTATCGGCCCACTGTAAGTTGTCAATTGCAAGTAGCAGCGGCTGTTCGCTGGCTAGTCGCTCTAGCAAGGTGGCGACTGCCTCGAAGATGCGGAATTTTTCCTGTTCGGGCGTTACGAACTCGGTCTGTGGTTGTCGGGCTACCTGTGTGGGCAGGGTGGGGAAAAGATGTGCTAACGCGCCGAGCAATGTGTTGCCGCTCAATGCAGTAGGTGTTGCGGCGGGAAAATCTGGTGCTTGTGGCTGTAATCCCAGCAGGTGACGCAGGTGCTCGTTTGGTAGTGTGTGGATGGTCGGTCGTAATGCCTCAATAAAGGGAAAATAGGGGAGTATGCGGCTGGCTTCATAGGCTCTGGCCTCTAGCACTCGCATGTTCCGTTGGCGCGCTTCCCGGCATAGCTGTGCCAAGAGTCGCGTCTTGCCAATACCTATCTCTCCACTGATAGTAATCGCCCGTGCGCCAGCTGGTGCGTCGTTACGCACCGTTTCCAGCACGAGGCGCAGTAGAGAGAGTTCTCTTTGCCGTCCTACCAGGGGCAGCAATTGAGGGGGAGAGTCCTGTATGAACAGCAGAGGATCAACAAATGGAGCTTGCATAGACATTTTACCAGTTCGCCTTTTGTGCTTTAGTTCTTTGCGTTTGCGGGCGAGAGAAGCGCGGTAGCAGATCATGATAGATGAACAGACCATAGAAGACGATTAAAAAAGGTGTATCGAGCAAGAAATAGAGCCAGAATGTGGGGGATGCATTCAGCCAGAGCAGGTGGTAGAGCAGCGCGACCGCAACCAGTGTGCCATAGACGACCGCAACCAGGGCTAATGGACGTACTCGTGCCCATTCATGCTCTGTCGAGAGCCAGATGGCTCCTACTCCGTTGCCAATAATAATAGCACCGATGAAGCGCGTCAAAATAGCTGGTATACCTGTTGGCCAGAGCGGAAGGTGCAATTCTGGCAACAAGAAAAAGCCGAACCCTACCACTACATTGATGATACCTGCCAGTAACGCTAATCCGCGTTCAAACCAGCTAAACGTCTGATGATGCATGCGCGTCTCTTTTCTGGTCGCTCGGCACATTGTGCGGTTATTGCTTCAACTTACTAGATATGCGTAGAGACCATAAGAAAGTAGTTACAACCCGTGTCACAATGGGGATTATACAACAATGCAGCGATAAGGAATAGTACCTGATGGAGTGAAAAACATCGATATTGGTTATGATTTCATCACCATGGATATGTAATCGCAACTGATTATCAATGGAAAAAGGGTAACAACTCTCAAAAATGATATTAGTAAATGTTACTATAAGTACATTATTTTAGGCAAGTAATGCTTATAAATGGGTATAGCGTATTAATAAAATTGATTATGATAGGAAAAGCGTGAAAATCAGTATAATTTTCAATAGGAAATAAAGTGTTATCCGTTACTAGAAAAAAGAGATGCGCGTCTGCAACTGTAGAGCATATATACAGATGGGGGAAGATGAGGAGAATGTGGGGAAAGAAATACTACGAATCATATGTCTTCCTGAATATCAGAGTAGAAACGTCATTCAGTGGCGGTGTTAGAAAGTAGATGAGGTAAAGAATGGCTTATGTAGAGGAGTGGCAGCGTTCACAGTCTGTGGCTGTGGGTGTTGTTGAGAAGCAGCAAGAGAAGCAAAAAGATACAAGTACTGTTGTTGAACCCTATCCACAAATCAGTGTGGTGATTCCGACTCGCAATGAAGCGTACAATCTTCCTTATGTGCTGCCTTACATA
This sequence comes from Ktedonobacterales bacterium, assembly GCA_038199755.1. Taxonomy (GTDB): domain Bacteria; phylum Chloroflexota; class Ktedonobacteria; order Ktedonobacterales; family Ktedonobacteraceae; genus JBBPYR01. Next base: position 4,730 of record JBBPYR010000254.1, read on the forward strand.
CCAGCAACGGTGCATGAAGTTATTCTCGTAGATGGGCACTCTACTGATGATACGATAGCCGTCGCGCAAGAACTGCTTCCAGGAATTCGCATCTTGGAACAGACTGGGCGCGGGAAGGGAAATGCACTACGGGAAGGGTTCGCGCATTGCACTGGCGATATCATTGTGATGCTCGACGCGGATGGCTCGGCAGCACCTGCTGAAATGCCGCGCTTCATAGATGCACTCCTGGATGGATATGACTTTGCCAAGGGGTCACGCTTTCTCAAGGGTGGTGGTAGTAGTGATATCACGTTGCTACGCCATATGGGAAACCATGCACTCAGCACACTTGTCAATGTCTTATTCGGCACGCGTTTTAGCGATCTTTGTTATGGCTACAATGCTTTCTGGAGACAGTGCCTGGACGATATAGAAATTGATTGTGATGGCTTTGAGGTCGAAACATTATTGAATCTCAGAATGCATAAAGCGAAGAAGAAAATTGTAGAGATTCCCAGTTTTGAGCATTTGCGTATTCATGGTGAGAGCAATTTACAGACATTCAATGATGGTTGGCGTGTGTTGAAGACGATCTTCAAAGAGCGGGGCAGCCTTGTTTAGAGCATGATGGCTTCCCGCGAAATAGAAATAAGGAAAGGGCACAACTGGTAGGTGCCAATGGGCTAGTTGGAGAGGGAGGATATGATTTCCATGAACGGAACAGGTAACATACCAATTCTCATGTATCATAGCATTTCTATCTCTGGAAATGCCAAATTTAAGCAGTTCACTGTCGCACCGCAACGCTTTGCCCAGCAGATGGCGTATTTGCATGCTCATGCCTATACGCCAATGACGGTGAGCCAGCTTATGCAAGCAAGAACGCAACCAGCTCTCATGCCCACAAAGCCGATTGTGCTCACGTTCGATGATGGTCTCGCGGATTTTTTTACAGCGGCTCTACCTATACTACGACAGTATCAGTTCGGGGCGACACTGTACATCACAACTGCCTACATCGACGCTACAAGTCGTTGGTTGCGGCACGAGGGCGAGGCGCACCGTCCGATGCTGACATGGGAACAGGTACGAGCAGTTCAACGTGCGGGAATTGAATGCGGCGGCCATACGCATACGCATCCCCAGTTGGATGTCCTCTCTCGTGCCGCCGCCGCCGAGGAGATTACGCGCTGTAAGCAGCTACTAGAAGAGCAGTTAGCGCAACCAGTGCTGAGTTTTGCGTATCCCTTTGGCTACTACACAGGGCTTATACAACAACTGGTGCAAGATGCTGGCTATCAGTCAGCCTGTGCCGTAAAACATACCATGAGTACAAGCACAACCAACCCCTTCGCCTTGACACGCTTAATGGTGAGCGCGAACATGCAGCTGCACGATTTTGAGGCGTTGCTGAGCGGGCAAAAGAAACACTCTCTTACAACGATGTATGTACGCGCCCGTACTCCACTATGGCAATGTGCGCGCCTGAGTTACACTGCGTTGGTGAAAAGGGGCGCGGCGCGTGCTGCTATGAGTGAAGGGAAGACGCGGTGAGGCCACGGTGAGTAAGCTTCTCCAGTGGGTGAAGGGCAATAGCACGATTATTGTCAATGCGGGATCCGCGACATCAGACCGAGATATCTCCAGTCTCGATACGCTTTCCACTGTGGCTACTGGCAAAACATGGCCTGAGGGCGATCGTGGTGGGCAGTTCCGCCCGTGGCCTCGCCACGCTGGACCCATTTCAGTGGGAGCTGCGAGTACGATACCCGCACATCCAGCCTCGTCTCACGATGTGGGCGATGGTCGTTAGGAGTGCGTAGGAGTCCTTGTTACGTCAAATAAGAATGTTATTAGACGGTATGGAGCGAGGGGCCAACTGGCTCCCTCGCTCACTCCTTTTGCAATCTTGTAGTTAGCACGCCATCGCACCATTGTCAGGGATTGTCCTATAGGTTACATCTGAGCTATACCAATACTGTGTAGATAACAAGGCGCTGGGTGGTTTGATGTTGATTGGGAATCCACTGCCCCGCACAGGTAATCAGATTGAGGAAGGTGCCCGCATTATTCCCAAATATTTTTTGTGAGGGAGCACTATTTGCCGCGTAGTACACACTATTTATAACGCGGAAATGCAGTGGCTTTTCTCCCTGATTGACGACCATGATGATGTCTCCTATGTGGAGGTCTCGCAGTTTCCAGAAGACTGCGGGCAACCCTTTTGGACGATCAAGGTGTCCATCAATGACTGCACTCCCTTGCGCTCCCGGATATGGGCCATTTTGGTACCAACCCACTCCATCCCACGGCTTCTGGGTGGGTACTGCTAGGTTGCCATCTGCTGTTACTCCCACTGGCTCGATAGCGGCATTGACCCCGATAGCGGGAATGATCAGGTGCCCATTTGGTTTATAGGTAGTTGGACTGGCTGAGTCGCTTGTTTTTGCTGTTTGAGAGGTCGTACCTGTAAGACTGCTGAGCGATCTGGCTGATTGTGGGGTTTGAAAGAACTGCCCTCCAATCCATCCCCCAAGCAGAAGACTGACGAGGACAACTAGGAGAGCGAAGGCAAGCGTAAAGACGTACCAATAGCGTCGCAATATGTGCATGATAGTGCTCCTGTATTATGGATTGCGCGAGGGAAGAGTTGTCTGTTGTCCAATTGCGCAGTCACTTCCATCCTCGTTGGTATCGCGCCAGACATGCTTGCTCATTGTGATTGCCACTGATTGGCAGAACACAACTGATCCTCCAGGATCGCTTCCCGTTGGTGGCATGCCAGGATACGTTGGTGTCGGTGTTGCGGTTGGCGTGTCTGATGGCGTGGAAGTTGACGTTGCGGTTGGCGTGTCTGATGGAGTCGTCGTCGGTGTGCCGGATGGCGTGGAAGTTGACGTTGCTGACGCTGTTGGTGTGAGGTTTGAGCATGGAGAACGGGTAATCGTATTGGTGTCTAATGTCACCGCGCCATTGCGAGCATAGAGACTGCCGTTCGATACTGCACTTGTCGAGAAGGTAATGGAGGTGAGTGCTAGTATGTTTCCTGCAAATTGGGTGCTTGTTCCCACTGTTGCAGAACTGCCAACCTGCCAGAAGATATTGCACGCTTGAGCACCATTGATCAGCGACACACTGGCACTACTCGCCGTGGTGAGGGTACTCCCGATCTGGAATATAAAGACACTCGCGGGATTATTTTGTCCGTTAATGGTGAGTGTCCCTGTCAATTGAGCGGAGGATGAGAAACAATAGGCTCCTGCTGTAAGGGTTTTGCCGCCGAGGTCTTGACCCGTCAAATCAGAAGCGCAGGATTGCCCAGCAGCATTCACGTACGCGGTTGTCACATCACTCTGCGCTTGCAATGCAGTCGCGTCGGCTACGTGTGTCGTTCCGCTCACGGTTCCAGGAGGAAAACCCGTCGCCGTAGTTCCTGGGCTCACACCAAGATCACCCGTCAGCACCGACGAACCAGTATTGGTGACTGTACTTCCACCAAGCACGGCAAAACTGGCTGCCGTTCCAAGAAGAGGTTGGGTCGCATTCGCGCGTGCATAAACCTGTTCGTGGGCAGGGGCCAATAAAATGAGAGCACAAGATAGTAATACCAGCACTACACCTGTTAGTGCGAGTTTCTTTTTTGACCTAGAAAATCTTTTCATAAGTATAATTCTCCCGCTGAAGAATGTATCACTCCCTTAATAGGAGGAAATGAGGCATCTCCCGGATAATCGAATAATAGGCATTGGTATTTGATCCATAAGAGCATTTAAGAGTAAAGAGAAGGCAGAGCATTGAACTCTTTATCCCATATAAAGTGTACTATAAAAATTGTATTTGTCAAATATAAATATATAAATATAAAAAATTGTATTTGTTGATATTGATGAACAGAGGTATTTTCCATCTCAAAGGATGAAGAGTATATATTGATGAAGCAGAATAGGTGTGATCTGTAGTATGTATGGTCCCTACATGATCAATTATATGTGCCGATAGAAAAGATTAGTATCCTATATCGAAAGATTGGATAACTTAAAACTTTTCTTCGCTGGACGAACAGAACGCGCAAATCGGGTTCTAACGTCTGGCTGCTTTTAGAGGTGCATACTATGAAGCAACGACTTAACAAACATAAGCGTCGCATCGTCCAAGTAATGTTGAGTATAACCATTGTTACTTTGCTTGTCTCTAGCATTATTCTCTCGGTACAGGTATTTGCCAAAAATCCAAAGCAGAAGGTAAATCCCCTTCAGAGGTATCATACCGTCTCGCCAGCTACGAGCAGTGATGTGCTGCTAAACCCTGGCAAAGGCTGGGTACTCTATGGCTCTCCCTCCAAGCAGAGCGCAGCAACGCTTGCAGCTGCAACCGTTGGCTATGATCGCTATGATTGGTCTCAAATAGAGCCAAAAGAGGGTCAATACAACTGGTCCATGATCGATTATGATTTGAATGCCTGGGCCACGGCGGGCAAGCAGTTCGCCTTTGGGGTAATGAATGCCAATAGTTCTGACGGCAACGTCCCATATGTTACACCGCAGTGGGTCTTCGCCGATGGGGCTGCCTCTGTAAAGAGTAGTGCCTATGATGATGTGCAAAACATCTCAAGCATCCAATATGTCCCAGTCTGGAATGATCCCATTTTTCTGCAAAAGGTACAGGATTTTGTTACCGCCCTGGCACAGCGCTACGACAATAATCCACGCATCGCTTTTGTCGATATTCGTTCTTATGGCAACTGGGGTGAGCAGCATGTGTATGGCATCTCTCCATCGGTTGCGCTTAACTCAAACGATACTCAGAAGCATATACAGATCTACCAAAACGCCTTCAAGCATACACAACTGATCGTGCCGTGGGGGACATCGAATTATAATACTGCCTATAGCTATGCAACAAACAATGGTATTGGTATGCGGCGAGATGGCATTATGGTGGACTCGACGGGTAGTGAACTTACCCGTGCCTATGGTAAGGCCCCAAGTGTTTACGAGTTCTATGGCAGCTATCAATGGCTGGTTGCTAATGGATATTGGAATGCTAACACATTGACCAGCGATCTAAATATTGGTAAACCTAGCTATATCGGGATGGGACAATGGGGCAATGATGCACAGGTTATGCTAGCGAATGAACCCGCGCTCATTAGCCAGCTAGCCAACAAGATGGGATACTACTTTGTGCTGAGTAGCGCGAAAGTACCTGACACCATTACCAATAATCAAGCCGTCACGGTGAGTATGTCATGGAACAATCAAGGCGTGGCATACCTTAGCAAACAAGCCTATGTTGCGGTTGCCGTGCTTGATAGCAACAACAATGTGGTGCAAAAGATCTGGTTTGCTAACTCAAATCCACGCGGGTGGACACCAGGGCAAAAGGTTACAGAGACGACAAGCATGGCGTTCAGTGGCGTGCCGTCGGGTACCTATAAACTGGCGGTTGGACTCTTCCAGAGCACCACTGATACTAACCCTTCCTACAAAATAGGCAATCAGGGGTTGACGAACAATGGCTGGTATGTGCTCTCAAGTAGCATAGCGGTAGCATAAGTGTTATCCTTATTCGCTAAGAAGAGAGGGACTTCCAAATACTGTACAGTTTTGGGAAGTCCCTCTCTTCTTAGCGAATGACATGAATAGTGATACCTAATGTCAAACGTTCCCAGACTTTGTCGGTTGTTAATACAGGAAGTTGAAGTCGCATCGCTAGCGCAAGGCATGCCCTATCTCCTAAAGACAGCCCTGCATGTTTTGTAAGCGATCGTAGTAATCCTGCTTGATAAGCCATTTCTGTGTCGAAAGGAATGACAGTTAAGCTTAGCGCATAAAGTGCGTTTTGAATGGTAGTCTCTGGAGTACCTAGCTCATTCAACTTTGCTACAACTTCCGAAAGATTTACTGTGCTTATAGTCGCTGCATCTTTGATAGCTTGAGCGACTTTATCACTTCCCTTTTCTTGTTGAAACAATGCTATGAGAGCTGAGGCATCTAGTACACAATTCGACATCTTATTCCTCTATGGCCTCGGCCCGACGTTCAGCGAGTAATTCATCACTGAGCGAACGATGCTGGGGAAGGTAAGGGCGAAGCAAGTCCTGTGCATATTTAATTGCCTGATCTGGTGTAAAGATACGCAGTGAGCCATCTTCCAAGCGTATAATAAGTTCATCTCCTACATGGAGACCGAGTGCCTGACGATACTCAGCTGGTATAACTATTCTACCACCTTCTGTCAATTTTGTCCTGATATCAAGCATATGGCACCTCTTTTTATTTTGACATTTGTATCACCATAGTGACATGAGTGTATCATAATGGTACACTACTAGATAGTATACCATGGTTTGCAATAATTGGTAATACTAAAAAGCGTCTTCTTAGTGTCACATAGACACTACTGGGTAATTTGCTACTGCCCGAACAACATGCTACAATAAGCATGTTCCAAATGATTGAGTTGCTATTTATTTGCCTTTTGGCACTATGCAGAAATAGATGCTGAGATGGCTATTGCTGTAGTTTGCCCAGGAAATGAGACGTGACGACACAACTAATAGAAGTACGAGCAGCCTTGCCACGGCTTGATGCGCAGGCGCGACAGCTCGCTCGTGAAATATTGCAGCTACCGATGAAGCATTTGCCATCGTTAGCTACTATCGCAGCAAGTGCAGAACCACTTGTTATCTCCACAGCACACCTCTACCGTCTTTCAGGAAGTTTTTCCCCTTTTGATACTGCTGGGAAGCAGTTTACTGCATCCTCGCTTATTCAACAATTGCTGGTTGACCCTGTTGTACAGGTGGCCTCTATACAGTCTGAACAGACTGTTCAATCTTCACCAGAGACACCCACGCCCGCATTACCCGCATCTCACACGGTAGATGTTTTCTTTCATCCGGGCGTTACGGATACGTTGGCCGAAAGCGTGCTGGCTGGCGCGCGTTTGCTTGGTCACTCTGGCTTGGAGCATGTGGAGACGGGCCACCGTTATCTGCTTGATGCACGCCTGAGCAAAGAAGATGTGCATGCGATAGTGCAGGCGTTGTTATACAATCCTGTCATTCAAGACTATCGCGTGCTTGATGGCTCCTTGGATGAGACCACTCTAGCACTTTCCAGCGTGAAGGATGAAGAAGAGTCAGCAACAACGGCTCAGGCCGAGGTCGCTGCAAAGCCCGCTGTCTCTACGCTTGCTCTGACCGCGCTGTCTGATGCACAATTGATGGAGGTGAGCAAGCATGGCTTGCTCTCGCTCAATCTGGACGAGATGCACGTCATCCAACAGTATTATCGTGAGCAGGGACATGAGCCGACGCAGATGGAGTTGGAGACGCTGGCCCAAACCTGGTCGGAGCACTGCTCGCACAAGACCTTCAAGGCCACGATCAACTACCGTGAGGTGGATGAACAGGGCAACGTGCTGCTGGAAGAGACCATCCCTGGTCTGCTCAAACAGTATATCATGCGGGCAACGGAGCAGATACGACCGGAATGGTTAGTGTCGGCCTTTAGCGATAACGCGGGTATTGTGCGCTTTACCGAGACGCATGATATCGCCTTTAAGGTAGAGACGCATAATCATCCCTCGGCCATCGAGCCCTTTGGCGGCGCGAATACTGGTGTGGGTGGTGTGATTCGTGATGTGCTCGGCGTGTCAGCGCAACCTATCGCCTGCACTGATATTTTATGTTTTGGCCCACAGCATGTGCCGGGTGATGCGCTCCCGGCGGGGGTACTTTCGCCACGTCGCATCGCTAGTGGCGTCGTCAATGGCGTGCGCGATTATGGTAACAAGATGGGTGTGCCCACGGTGAATGGGGCCGTGCTCTATCATTCCGGCTATTTGTATAATCCTCTTGTTTTCTGTGGCTGTCTGGGTATTTTGCCACATGGTAGCCATCCCAATGCCGTCCAGCCGGGAGATATCATTGTGTCCCTCGGTGGACGCACCGGACGTGATGGTATTCATGGTGCTACCTTTTCCTCTGGTGAGATGAGCAGCGAGATGAACGCACGTGCGGGAACGGCGGTGCAGATCGGTGCTCCGATTACCGAGAAGAAGGTGACGGATGTGGTCATTCAGGCACGAGACCGTGGCCTGTATCACGCGATTACCGATTGTGGCGCGGGCGGCTTCTCCTCTGCGGTTGGCGAGATGGGAGCTGGAACGGGTGCGCGGGTCGAACTGGAGCAGGTACCGCTCAAATATCAGGGCCTGGAGCCCTGGGAAATCTGGCTTTCAGAGGCGCAAGAGCGCATGGTGCTGGCGGTACCGCGAGAACACTTGGACGAGTTGTTCGCCCTTTGCGAGATTGAAGAGGTAGAGGCGAGCGTGATTGGCACCTTTACAGACGATGCTCGCCTGACCGTCCTGTACAACGAGCAACCCTATGCTGAGTTGGATATGGCGTTTTTGCATGACGGTCGCCCTGATCGCACCTTAGAAGCAGTCTGGGTCAGACCTGCCGCTGCTGACAATGTGTCAGTTAGCGCAAGCAGTCCAGTTGATGATATGACGCCTGTATCTGCCATCCTTGGCACTTCAAGTGTCGTCAATACCACGCACTATGCTCCCACCTTGTTAGCACTGTTGCGCCATCCCAATATCGCCTCTAAGGAGGCGATTGTGCGCCGCTACGATCACGAGGTGCAAGGGGCAACCGTGCTGAAACCGTTAGTTGGGCGTGCGGGCAATGGACCAGGGGATGCAGCTGTCTTACAACCCATTCTTGAGGAGTCTGGGCCACCATCGCAGGCAGGCATCGTGCTCTCTAACGGTGTCAATCCGCTGTATGGTAACATCGACCCCTATGCGATGGCGGTCAATGCCGTTGATGAGGCACTACGTAATCTTACTGCCGTTGGTGGCGATATCGAACGTACATCGTTGCTCGACAATTTTTGTTGGGGCAACCCGACCGATCCACAACAGTTGGGCATGCTGGTGCGTGCTGTCAAGGGTTGTTATGATGCCGCGCTTGGTTTCAGGACGCCGTTTATTTCTGGGAAAGATAGCCTCAATAACGAATATCGAGCCGAGGGGCAACGCTTGCCTGTGTTGCCTACGCTGGTGGTCTCGGCGGTTGGTGTGATTGACAATGCGGCACAGACGATTGATATGGCACTGAAGACGCCGGGAAATCTGTTGTATCAGGTAGGCATGACCTATAATGAACTGGCAGGTTCACACTATGCCGAGGTGATTGATACCGTCTCGTTTGCACGCTTTTTCTCCTCGACAGGTGTGCCCCAGGTGCAGATCGAGCGGGCGCGTCGCATGATGAAGGCACTGGGCGAGGCGATTCGTCGTGGTTTGGTGCGTTCCTGCCATGACCTGTCCGAGGGTGGCTTGGCGGTTGCGGCGGCGGAGATGTCCCTGGCGGGTATGCTGGGCGTCTCCCTGGATATTAGTCAGATTCAGTCAGTGAATGCGCCACTCAATCAGGATGCGGTAGAGATTGTGCGCCTCTTTAGTGAGTCGGCTTCACGCTTTCTGGTTGAGATCACCCCTGAACAATGGGGTGCGTTTGAGCGGCATATGCGTGTCAGTGGCGTGCAGGACTTGATCTATGTGGGCACGGTGACGAACTCACCCAATTTTGTGGTGCGTGATAGCGAGCTAGAACTGATGAGTATTCCTATCGGAGAACTGCAAGAGGCCTGGCAACAAAGTGGGCATGGAGAATGAATATGACGAAACGCGCACTTGTGTTACGTGCTCCTGGCATCAATTGTGATCGCGAAACGGCCCAGGCGTGTCGCTTAGTTGGTTTTGAGACCACACTGATGCATATCAATCAATTGATACAGGCACCGGAAAGCTTGCTAGACTATCATTTTTTCGTTCTGCCGGGCGGTTTCTCCTATGGCGATGACCTGGGTGCGGGCACACTCTTAGCTAAAAATCTGACGATTCACCTGGGTGAGCAGTTGCGTCGCTTTGTTGATGATGGACGGCCTGTGCTGGGCATCTGTAACGGTTTTCAGGTCTTAGTGCGTGCGGGTCTGTTGCCGGGAATGATTGATGATCACCAGGGGCATGCCAGCCTGACGGATAATGCTTCGGCGCAGTTCGAGTGTCGCTGGGTGACGCTGGCACCACAAAACAGCAATTGTCTCTTTACACGTGACCTTGAGCGTAGTATTGAACTGCCCGTAGCGCACGGCGAGGGACAATTTGTCTTTGCAGGCGATCTCAACCAGTTGCAGGAGCAAGGACGTGTGCCTTTGGTCTATGCTGGCAATAATGGCATCCATACTCCCATTGACTATCCCGAAAATCCGAATGGTTCGCTGGGGAATGTCGCCAGTGTGTGCAATGAGCGTGGGAACGTGTTCGGCTTGATGCCCCATCCTGAACGCTATGTCCATGCTCTGCAACATCCCCTGCGGCGCGGCACCGCCGAGGGCAAAGGTGATGGCCTACTCCTCTTCAAAAACGCCTACAGCTCCCTCACCGTAGGGGCGCGATTTATCGCCCCCCCCCTCGCGCCCACTGCGTCCCCCTCAACTGCACCCGAAATCTGGTCTGCATCTACGCCACCCGTAACATCATATGCGGATAGCGGCGTGAATATTGCTGCCGCCGAGCATGCAAAACAGCTGATGAAAGACGCAGTGCAGGCGGCACAGGGGCCGGAGGTGATCGCGGGCATGGGAGCTTTCGCGGGCGTCTTTCGCCTGAATGGTTTGCCGCGTATGATGCATCCCGCGCTCGTCTCTTCAACGGATGGTGTTGGCACCAAGACGTTGATCGCGGCACAATTGAATCGTTTTGACACGATAGGCCATGATCTTGTTCACCATTCGGTGAATGATCTGATAACGCAAGGGGCCAAGCCACTTTTCTTTATGGACTATCTCGCGATGGGTAAACTCGATCCGCTCAAGGCGGCGGCGATTGTACAGAGTGTTGCAAATGCATGTCGTGAGGTGGGTTGTGCCCTGCTAGGTGGTGAGACTGCTGAGATGCCTGATGTGTATCTGCCTGCTGCCTTTGATCTGGCGGGAACCATCGTCGGTGTGGTAGAGCAAGAAGAGATCATCACAGGCGCGACCATCTGTAGTGGTGATGTGTTGCTGGGTCTGCCCTCTTCGGGTTTGCATACCAACGGCTATTCACTGGCGCGGCGCGTCTTTGCTCCCTATGCCTTTGATACTGTTTTTCCCGAACTGGGTGAGTCGCTGGGAGATGCATTGCTACGCCCCCATCGCTGCTATGCACGCGAAATTCGCCTGCTACGTGAATATCTTTCTGACCGGGGCCGCTTTATTAAAGGGATGGCCCATATTACTGGCGGTGGCTTTGCGGGCAATATCTCGCGCATTCTGCCTGTGGGTTTACAGGCAGTGGTTGAGACGGAACGCTGGCAGGTGCCACCACTTTTTCAATTGCTGGGGAAACTTGGCAACATCCAACGGAATGAGTTATATAGTGCGTTGAATATGGGTGTGGGGATGGTGCTGGTGCTCTCGCCGAAGAGCGCACTAGAAGCGCGTAGCCTGTTGCCCGAATTGCTCACTATCGGCTATGTTACCGATGGTGAGGGCGTTGTGTTACACTAATATGCTGCCTTCCCAGAGGCATGACTGTCATGAGACAGGACATGCCTCTGGGAAGGCAGCAATATGAGGCAATCATGCAAGACCTTATCTTAGGCCCTCTATTGGCAGAGGGCAAAACCAAGCGCATCTATGCCTGCCCTGACGACGATAATTTGGTCTATGTGGTGAGTAAAGATCAGATCACGGCGGGTGACGGAGCACGGAAGAGTGACCTGGTTGGCAAGTCACGTTGGAGCACAAAGACGACTGCGAATGTGTTTCACTTGCTCAACAAGGAAGAGATCGCGACCCATTTTGTACAGCAGGTCGATGATGTTACTCTATTGGTGCGGCGTTGTACAATGCTGCCCATTGAGCAGGTACAACGGCGACTCGCCACTGGCTCCTATCTCAAGCGTCATCCAGAGGTGGAGGAGGGTACACGTTTCGCTCCTGTGCTGGTGGAGACGTTTCTGAAAGATGATGCCCGACACGACCCGCAAGTATGGATTGACGATATCGTACATCTGGGAATTGCCACCACACAAGAGCTTTCGTGGATGGCAGACCAAGGACGGCACGTCTTTGACGTGCTTGAGCGTGCCTGGCAAAAATTGGATGTTACACTGGTTGATCTCAAAATTGAGTTTGGCCGTGACCGCCAAGGAAATCTCCTCGTCGCGGATGTTATTGATAATGATAGCTGGCGTTTGTGGCCCGAAGGCGACAAAACGCGCATGCTCGATAAGCAAGTCTTCCGTAATTTGCAGACAGTCACCCCTGATGATCTGCAAGGTATCGCGAACCGTTACGCATTGGTGGCGGATTTAACGGGAACATGGACGTTGTAACGTACCGCCAACAAGAGAGGAGATCATCATGGAGACTCTGCGCCACGCTTGCGGAGTAGTAGGCATCTACGCCGTAGGGGCGAGATTTATCGCGCCCCCCAACACGCTCGACACCACTGGCAACCGATTTATCGCGCCCCCCATGCCCAACATACTCGCTGAAAACCAATTCACTGGGTTCAACACCCCTGAAAATACAACTGATATTGATGTACGACGTTATTTGACGTTAGCCCTCACCGCCCTGCAACATCGCGGCCAGGAGAGTGCGGGGATGGCCGTGTTCGCTGGTGAGGATGGTATTGCGCATCGTGTTGGTATGGGCAAGGTGCGTGAGGTCTTCCCTGATAGTGGTACCGACCTACCCTTCTCCTATTGTGGCATTGGTCATGTGCGTTACTCGACGACCGGCTCAAGCTGTGTTGAGAATGCTGGTCCTTTCGTTGTGGGGATGAGCGCGGGGCAACCTGAAGCCCTGGCCGTGGCCCACAATGGCAACTTGACGAACGGCAACGAACTGCGTGCCTTGCTCCCACAGGAGTTGTTGCAATCGACTACCGATAGCGAGGCTATTGCCCTCTTGTTATTGCAATCCAAAGGTCGCACCTTGCGCGAACGCATGTTGGCGACCTTTCCGCTTTTACAAGGGGCCTATAGTCTGGTGATGCTCGCCGAGGGCAAGCTGTATGCGATGCGCGACCCCTGGGGCATGCGTCCACTCTGTATCGGGCGTATCGGCGAGCACTGGATCGTGGCCTCTGAGTCCTGCGCGATTGATCGTGTTGGTGGTTCGCTCCTGCGCCAAGTCGAACCGGGGGAGTTGATTATCATTGACGAGCATGGCATGCGCAGTGAGATACTCTCGAATCCACAGCCACCCCCAAGACAGGCGACATGCGTTTTTGAGTACATTTACTTCTCCGATGCTACCAGCGAATTAAACAACCGCTATATCTATACCGTGCGTGAAGCGTTGGGGCGCGAATTGGCGCGCGAATTCCCTATCGATGCGGACCTTGTCACACCGGTACCAGACACCTCGATTGCTGCCGCGGTGGGCTATGCCCGGCAATCAGGTATCGATTATGATGTCGCCATCATCAAGAATCGCTATAGTGATCGCTCGTTTATCAAGCCCGATCAACGTTTACGTCAGCTTGAGGTAGACCTGAAATTTAACCTGGTCAAACCCAAGATCGCTGGTCAACGTCTGGTGATCGTTGACGACTCTATTGTACGCGGCAACACGATGAAACGCTTGGTAGCGGCGCTGCGTCGCTACGGTGCGAAAGAGATTCATTTGCGCTCAAGTGCTCCTCCTATGCGCCATCCGTGCTACTTTGGCGTTGATATTCCGCAAGAGGCGGAACTCGTGGCGTCGGGCCGCACTGTGCAAGAGATCGCTGACTTTATTGGTGTGGATACGCTGGGCTATCTCAGTGTAGAGGGTTTAGGGCGTGCTATTCACTCTATCTCCCCTGGCGGTGCCGTCTTGGACGATGTCATGGCACGACAATTTTTGCATACCGAGTTCTGCTATGGATGTTTCGAGAAACAGGGATGGCCATATGATCCGTCCGCGCAGGTGCCGCAGCTCATCACCCCTGTTCGCCGTGATATGGTTATGAGGGGGCAGTAACGATGCAGATACTTGTCATTGGTTCGGGGGCACGTGAGCATGCCCTGATCTGGAAACTTGCCCAGAGTCCACGTGTCACGCAAATCTATGCGGCACCGGGCAATCCTGGGATGCAGCTCTATGCTGAGTGCGTGCCACTGGCGGTGACACAACTTGCGGAACTGGCGACCTTTGCCGAAGGGCATCATGTTGATCTGACGGTCGTGGGGCCAGAGGTGCCGCTGGTGGAGGGCATCGTGGACCTATTTCGGCAGCGTGGCCTCCACATCTTTGGTCCAGACGCGGCGGGGGCAGCCCTGGAAGGTAGCAAAGCGTTTGCCAAGGAACTAATGACAACTGCTGGCATTCCCACGGCGCAGCATCGCACCTTCACGCATGCCGCCGACGCCTTCGCCTATCTAGAAGTGCATGGTGTGCCAGTTGTTGTGAAGGCTGATGGCAACGCCGCCGGTAAAGGGGCGATTGTCGCGCTGGATATGGCGACCGCGCACGACGCGATTCAGCAGATGATGGTTGAGCGCGTCTTTGGCAGTGCCGGAGATGTGGTGGTGATCGAAGATTATTTGCAGGGCGATGAGATTGGTTCGACGGCTATCTGTCATGGCACGCATTATCTGCCGCTGACACTGAGTCAGGATCACAAACGCGCCCTGGACAACGACCAGGGTCTGAACACGGGTGGGATGGGAGTTTACGCTCCCTTACCCTTCGTTGATGCCGTGCAGGAGGCGCAAATATGGCGTAATATTGTGGCCGCGACGCTGCAAGCTCTCAAGGCGCGTGGCATTACCTTTACTGGTGTGCTCTATTCTAATGTCATGCTCACGGAGCGTGGGCCGATGGTGCTGGAGCACAACACGCGCTTCGGCGACCCGGAGACGCAAGCTCTGATGCTGCTGATGCGTGAAGACTTGCTCAACGTGCTCGACTTTGCCCAGACGATGCCAGTGAAACTAGAAACGCTCTGGCATCCCGGCTATGCCATCAGCCTCACGCTGGCGTCCGGTGGCTACCCAGGAAATTATCGTTCGGGTCTGCCTATTAGTGGCATTGAAGAGGCGAGCAAACTACCAGGTGTGCAGGTGTTTCATGCCGGAACCGCCCTGAAAAATGGTCAACTCGTGACCGCGGGTGGCCGCGTCCTGAGCGTTGTGGCCCACGGCACAACGCTGGCCGAGGCCCGTGCGAAGGCATATGAGGCGGCGCAACAGATCTCATTCGAGGGCATGCATTATAGGAAAGATATTGCCCATCGCGCCCTGTAGGGGCTAGAATATGCTGGTGAACAAAATAAACTGGCAATCATGGAAATCCATCCGTAGGGGCGCGATCAATCTGGCCCCTACAGGCTTGCAGCGCAAATCCGTATTCCGACAGCCAACGACGCTATCTCGTCTGCTCCTTACTCATCTTGCCAACGCCACTGCTGTGGCTACGCTTCGCGTCAGGCAAGATGCAAGGAAGACGCTTCACGTCAGGCGGTCGGAAAGGAAGCTTCGCTGCTGCCCACGCTATGGCCATGTTCATTTGTTAGCTAGCTAAAATCGTCGGAGAATATGGAGAGGGTGATTATTTTTATGCTTGATGTAACGCAACGTGCATCTGGTTGTCTGTTTGGTCTTGCTTTTGGCGATGCGCTAGCTGCTGATACAGAGTTTCTCAACGTTGAGCAGATTCTGCGCCGCTATCCACCGCGTGGCCCGCAAGAGTTGCACGGCACGCCTGCTCTCGTTACGGATGATACACAGATGACGCTTGCCGTTGGTGAGGCGTTGCTTGAAGCTCCCTTCCCTTATCGTGCCGCAACATTGGAGGCACCTTTGCGAACTGCTTTCGTTGCATGGAGCAGAAGCCCCGATAATAACCGCGCTCCTGGCAATACTTGTATGAATGCTTGCAGCAAGCTGGCACGCGGGTTGCCCTGGTACAAGGCCACTGTCTTGCCTTCAAAGGGATGTGGAGCCAATATGCGTGTTGCCCCGGTAGGTTTGTTGCCTACTATCGATGCAGAGACGCGGGCGGCAATTGCACAGTTTCAGGCTGCGCTGACACACGGCCATCCTACAGCCCTAGCCGCCTCTGATCTCACCAGCTTTGCGATTGCTGATCTCATGGCAGGAGGTGAACCGATGGCTCTGCCGCAACATTTGCGGGCATATGCGGAAAGCCAGCGTACAAACTATCATGCCGATTGGCTCGGTTGGCTCTGGCAAGAGTTTGGTGCGGCATCTCCTGCTGCCTTTATCGCAAGTGGGTGGGATGAATGCCTCGCCGTCTTAGACCGTCTGGAAAGGGCTGTCGCTCGTGGGGACAGAGAAAACGATCCCTGCCTTGCTACGGGTGATGGTTGGATTGCAGAGGAGGCGTTCGCCACGGGCTTACTATGTTTTCTCCTATTTCCAGATGATCCCGTGTCTGCTCTGCGCCGCGCCGCCGTGACCAGAGGCGACTCCGATTCTATTGCATGTCTCACGGGTGCCTTCGCTGGTGCCTCTCGTGGCCTGAGCGTGTGGCCTGCTGAATGGATAGGGCAAATAGAGTATCGCGAACGATTGGCTTATTTAAGTGGGACTTGGGATAAGTAAAGGTATTGTAAGTATAGTGAGCAATAACGAACACAACACATTTTCCTGGAAAATCTCTCCACAAGGGCACATAGGGGCTCCCAATGAGCCTACGCCTTTGCGTATAGCCGTGTTGGTCTCCGGTAGTGGCAGCAACTTGCAGGCGTTGATCGATGCCTGTGAGGGTGGGCAGTTACCGGGGGTCGAGATTGTGCTGGTGGTAAGCAATCGAGCCGATGTGCAGGGTGTGCAGCGGGCATTGCAGCACAAACTGCCGACGCTCTATCTGCCCTGGACACAACAGGAGCAGCGCACGGCGGCGGAGACGAAGCTGCTCTCCGTCTTGCAGTTGTTCCAGGTTGAGTTGGTGGTGCTGGCCGGTTGGATGCGTATTTTTACACCCGATTTCGTCAAGCAATTTCCTCTCCGTATGATAAACCTGCATCCGGCTCTATTGCCCGACGATGGGGCTAGCAAGACCTATACGACGAGCGATGGCGCGACCATACCCGCTTTTCGCGGCTTACACGTGGTGAGGCAGGCGTTGGAAGCAGGCGTCAAGGTGACGGGCAGCACGGTACATTATGTGACGCCAGAGGTTGACGCTGGCCCCGTCATTGCCCGCACGGAGGTACCCATTCTGCCGGATGACACGGAAGGGACGCTGCACGAGCGCATCAAACAGGTGGAGCACAGGTTGGTTGTTGAGGGCGTGCGGCGGTTTCAGACTGTGAAAAGAAACTAGAGAAATCATTTTGTCTGTTCAAAGTCAAAACTGAGGAATAGGTGATAAAGCTGTATGTCATTCTCACTGAATGTACGATTGTGTAGAGACTGATATACAGCGAAATTATCAACAAAGTCAACCTCACATTGTTTCAGACAATCGGCATGAGATAATCGTTGGGCGGCATGTATTGCTTGCCAACGATGAGGATCAGCATCTTTTGATTGGGGAAGAGAAGGCGGATTGAGTATAGCATAGTTAATGCTGTCAACTATATCGCTGGTGTTTCCATATAAGACATAGCCTATCATGCCTGCATCATTTACGTCGGACGCATATTCCCAACTTTCGTCAAGAAACCGCACAATCCCTTTTGTCACATATTCTGGCACTAGGCGATTGTGTTTCTTTTCTATGGGCTTGTCAACAACCAATTTGCACTCCCAGGCAAAATATACTTGATCGTCGCTATACCATGAATAGTTCCACATCCGAATATCAATCTTTACCGCCCGTTTAGGAGTCACATTACCAATCTTCATTTGAGATGTGTAGATTGGGGTCTGAGGTTGTACACTCAAAGGAAGTTTTTGTGCTCGTGTAGCATGTCTAATGTAATCTACTAAATTGAGTGTGAACGTATCCTCTTCCCATTCGTAACGTACCTCGTGTGATTGATTAAATATACGATAAGCATGTATTGTCGTTCTAAGCACTAACTGAACGAAATCGTTCCATAGTTCTGTGCTTATAAACGGTTTGGACCTATTTCTGAATCAGGGAGGTCCGAGGGCAATTGGCTCAATGTGACGCTCCCGTGATAAGTTTTCTAGACTGCACCAATATCTCGGTAAGAAATGTTGCCGCATCTGTCGAAGCACTTGAACGCGTCCAGAGACGGCGCTCGCTGGGATGGATGAGATAAAAGCGAGAACCATCATAAATTCTTACGTGCCGCCGTGTATATAACGTAGGAGTTCGTCGCTCTAGTAGGAGCAAGTCTAATTTACGAAGAAGACTATGTAAGGCTCTTGATTCCGCAATATAATGTACATCTTTGGCCTCTGCTAGACTTACCAACTCAAATTCTATAACCGTCAATGGCGCACCATTTTGATAGACTGTTGCGTTTAAAGTTTGAGCACGGTGAGATAACATAGATGTTGCTGTTTCAATAAAAGTTTTGGCATACTGGGTAAGCATGGGTGTGTTAGGTGGTAAAACAGGTTTGGCTTTAGGATCGTCGATACTGCGCCTTTTATGCTTGCTCCATTCAAAGAACTGTACTTCATATTCCAGCAAATCACGTACAAGTTGTCGTTCTGAAGGCGCAAGATCATATATATCAAACACAAACTCGTCAATATCATTTTTTAATTGTTGGATAACCTGAGCTTTGCTTCCACTTAGTAGAGCATCTTGTTGATGATACGTGCTGCTTATTTGATCAAAGTAGTATAGTGCTTGTTGTAAGCGCGGATCATCTTTCTCTAGCACGAGGAATGGCATCTTCTTATACTCATCGTGGATGATAGTACCTCTCTCAACAGCCCAAGAAGTTGAGGTGAGAAAGTGATAGTAGCGAGCAAGAGAAGAGTTGATGTATAAAGTGAGCCACTTCAGCAGATACTCTTGTTCAGACTGTCCTGCAATACCAGTAATCTTGTCATGGTATGTAATATTCTTCTCATTAAAGAAAGCAGCTTCACAGGCACTTCGGCGAATTAAGGTAAGCGGACCAGAATAGATACCTTGCTTACGATGACGTTCAAAGTGGGATTCTTCAACAATGCCATGTGCTTCTACGACATAAGGAGTGAACTTATTTGTATCTACACATGGCATCCCTTGTAACCAGAGAGCCTTATCTTTTTTATTTCCTACTGTAAAACCTTGTGAAATATCTTCTCTTAATTGCCCTGTTTTCTCTAGGTTTTGTAATGGTGGGAAAGTAGCTAACCTTTTGATAAGCGCGAAGTCTTGAGGGGTTCCCCAAGATGCAATTTTCCAAAGCTGAGGATTAAGCAGGAGTTCTTCCATCTTTAGAAATTTCACTTCATTTGCATCTAAAACAATAGTTCCTATATGCTGAGAAATTGATGAGGGTTTAGGAATTGCATATACAACTTTTTTCTGTAAATCAGCTGGTTCGGGACGAAAAAATATAACAACAACTGGACTAAGAGCATCGGGAAAAAGTTCATATACGAGACTTGAGAAGTTTACAATTGCTCGTACACGATATCTATTGAAGAAGTCTTGACGAAATTGTTCATGAGAGTTAGCAGTAACTAAAATTGTGCTTTTTGCCGGTGCTAGAAGTGCTATTTCACCATCTATTTTGCAGAAAGTAGGCACGCGCCAAAGAAAAGCCTGTACAATCTGTTTCTCACCAATAGGATAATTATGCCTTTCTATCCACTCTAGGGCTATACCTTTCAGAGTGCCTCTTCCCCAAGGAGGATTGCCAATAATGCGGTCAAACACTTTGCCCGAAAATATTTGATCTACTTCAACCGAAAAAAAATTAGCATAGATGAGATTTGTATCTTTTAAATTGGGAAAGCGAAAGCCCTCTTGGATATCCTCATTCTTGATGTAGTCTAGCATAGCTAAGCAGAGGCTAAATGTTGCTATTCTTATGGCATTAAGCTGAATATCTATTCCAAATATACACTCTTTCAGGATAGTACTGAGTTGTGAAGTACTTGGAGAGGCATCAAAATGTTGCAGCCTCCATGCTTCGATTAATCGTTGGTAGGCACGTACCAAAAAGACACCCGAACCACAGGCGGGATCGAGAACAGTCATACTAAGGCGTGCTTTTTCCAAAGGAAGAGTCTCTTCTACGATAAAGTCTACTAATGATAAAGGTGTATAGTAGGCACCTGCTTCTTGGCGCGTTTCCTCTGATAAAAATGTATCGTATATTCCACTGATAAGTTCTATCGGAATATGCGTGAAGTCATAAGGCCAGAAAGATTGCTGACCAGCCTCTAAATCGTGGCCTTTGAGAAAATCGCTGAGAAAGCGCAAATGTCGCTCGGTTACTTGCTGACGTTCTGTCTCTTCTACGGGAAAGATGTCACCATTAAAACGTTGGCTCAAGTAATCAAAAAGAAGGTAGATAGTAGATTTGTTTTCTAACGCAACGAAGTAGTCGGAAACACGTCCATGAGTGACTTGTGATACCCAGTTATCTTTATTAAGAATACCCCTATCTTCGAGATAGCGAATAAATATTAAACGCCCTAGAAGGGCATACGCGACATCAGGGGAAAGATGCTCATTTAATAATTTGCGACGCACTTGATCCATTGCTTTTAGTAGTCGCTGATCTGCACGATGCTCCTTTTTGACACGTTGTCCATCAGGTGTGTTCCAAAATGCTCCAGTATCTAAGTAGAGTCTTCTATAATCTGAAAGTTTATTATAGATTGCTTGCCGAGTAGTCTCTATATCTACCAGTTGCTGTAGATGTTGTAATAGCCTATCACCTTTATCCAATTCGTCACCATTCTCTGGATCTGGTGGTTCAGCATAGCTATTGTAAACGCGAATTTCTTGAGGTAAAACGACGTATAGGAGTGGAACCTTACCCTGACTCCAAACGCTACGATACAATTCTAAGAGTTGGGTAGCGTCAAATTCCTCGAGTTGGCTAAAATATGCAACAGGGACATCTTGTATGAAATAAACACTGGTTATGCCATCTATAGGACGACCATTTGGCCATGAAACGGAAGATCTAAAACCTGGAGCGTTAACGTACTCTAATTCCTCAAGAAGGGTATTTTGTAGATCGATGGTATTCATTGTACCATTTCCTTGTCCATCACAGGATTATTCATACTGTTCGCAATTTGTTGTGCCTCTTCCATAAGCATTTCTAAGACAATTCCCATTACTTGTTGCCCACCTGTGCTCAAAGCATCTATAGCTATTCTCTCGCCTTCTCGTGTTTTACATAAAGCAATTAAGGTACTCTTACCGTGAATAAGTATAGCGTGTTTCAATGGATTGGGGTCTTGCATAATTTCTCGAAGTATTTTTATGGCCTGCCCTATCTTTCGCGTAGACCATCCATGATTCTTCAGCCGCCGAATAAATTGCAATTGTACCAAATCATCTATTGAATAAATTTTTCGCGTGCCAGGGCCATCTGATCTTCGTACACTAGGTACAAGAATGCCTTGTATTGCCCAATAGTCTAACTGTTTTATGGAGAAACCCGTGAGTTTAGCAAGCTCAACAGTTGAGTAGATGGAACAAGTCAAGCAATAGTTTCCTTTCGATAGCCAAGTTATTCTCATTATAAACAGAGCTTACATAAGTTGATCTCCAATGTCAAGAGCTTTTTGGAGTTTAAACACTAAAATATATATCTTCATAAGAAAAGACACGGTAAGGCCAAAGGACTAGCCCTTTGGCCTTACCGTATCTAACATTTCCCCTTAGCTGGCGGTTCCATCCGAGGTCACACCTGTGACGGTGCTACTCTTTTGAAGATCGGTGGCGTACTTTTCTGTCTGGTTCTGCAAACTTCTGATAATCAGGTTTGGGGCTATGCCCCAGGCGGTAATATAGCCAAATCCCATCACCCACAAGAGGCCAGTGCTATGCTTCTCAAGCATATCATTGACACTTTCCATACAGCGATAGGCCTCACGTAATGCCACCAGCTGATAGGGTTGAGGGTTGACAAGCTATGAGATAGACGTTGGCACACCAGAAAATTTCCATAGCAGATTGCACCACC
>JBBPYR010000255.1:0-11972 GCA_038199755.1 Ktedonobacterales bacterium
AGACCTTAACGAAATTACACTGATTGAACAAGGGCTTGAAGAACCAGAACATAAAGTCCATAAAAGTGATTACCACCTCATCAAGAAATCAGATGATCGACAACATTTTCTCCTTGAGTTGAAAATAGGCGGCGACCTCGACAATAAAAAAGCACGTAGTGAAAAACAGGCTTTGCTCGAACAGTATGCGATACTCAAATATTCATCTAAAATTCGCCCTGATAGTACTATCAAGCTTTTTTTTGCTACAGCATATAATAAGTTTGGAGAGGGTGGAACTTGGAAGCAGGAAAGAGTTAGGCAATTCTTTGGTGAGGATGAGCTTTTAATAGGAAGCGACTTCTGGAATTTTATTTGCGACCATAATGAAGGGAATAATATGGTGCTAGCAGCCTATAAAAAACATGCTTACTTGATAAAGAAAGCTGTAGAAGAAATTGTAATTGCAGCTAAGGATAGTGCCAAATCGCAAGGTTCAACTTTATAGGAAAATAATTACAGAAGTACTAAGTAGAGCACTCTTGAATTGTTGACCATCAATAGTTAGTAATTATCAAGTGCTCCACATCCCTGTCGTTTCTGTCTTGAAAACTTACTAGATATTTTTTGTCGAACATAGTAATTTTTAAACTAGGTTGACTATACAGATGAAGAATAGAGGGTGTATTTTTGATGACCAGCATAAATTTAGCTTTGCACTGAGTTTGCAAGTAGAGAGCAAGACGCTCTTGTTCCCTCATAGTAAACTCATTTTGTGCATAGGTACTAAATTCGCTATCGTAAGGTGGGTCTAAAAAAACAAAGTCATTGCTCTTTGGAGTATGCTTCATCAGAAATGCTTCAAAATCCATGTTCTCAATCACTGTGTTTTTGAGATAATTTTGTAATTCCAAAGACCTCATATACGCAATCTTCTTTGCTAAATCTTTTCTGTTATAAGAAATTCCTCCATAGGGAACATTAAATTCACCTCGACTATTATACCTGAACATGGATGCATAAGCATTCTCTCTCACAAAGAAGAAGATAGCACCAGCCAAGCTATCAGAAATTTTATACTTAAGTATTTTATTGTACAGGTATCGAAGATGCATATAAAAAGCACTCTTCAAAGCACCTTCGATATTTGAGAGGATGTCATGGTCGGGCAACTTCCATTTTTTATTCTCTATTTCTTTCATCCGCTTTGTTTTACTCAATAAATTTCTTCGTAGCTCTCGAATAAAATTTTCAGTATCTTTATTAAAGAAGATTTCAAACATGTGCTTAAAATCCTCTTCATAGTCTTGAATAAAGTTAAGGAGCTTACTTGTTGTCTCATCTAGTGAACATGCATCTATAGAATATTGCTTGTATATGTTAATGAGATGCACTGATCTACTATCTACAATTTTGCTTATATTTTGCCAACCCAACATTAGATTATCCAGAGCATCAAAAAAATCTTTGTTGCTTTGAGCAATCATCATGTAAAGATTAAATAATTCCGAAGACTTATCGTTGATATATTTTTTGTTTGCTTGTATTGAAAAGAAGACAGCACCACCACCAACAAATGGCTCATAATACGCATCAAATTGTGGGATTAAAGGAAGGATATGTTTCAACTCTTGCTCTTTACCTCCAGCCCACTTTAAAAAAGAGGTGAGTTTACTTGTTTGTTGTACCTGTGTATCATCTAATACAGAAGTCCACAGAGTAATTTGTGCATAGTTAACCATTTCATACACCTGTTCTAACTTGATAGTATCAATGTATCAGTAAGTTCAAAAAAAAGCAATCCCTTAACCATCTTTCAGCAGGAAAATACTATTTCTACTCTCTAAGTTCGCAATAAACTTATTGGCCGCTAAGGAGCATTAAAGAAGATATGTTGAACCGAGATGGAAAATACCTCTACTATAAGCAACCAAGCATTATATCATCTCAAAATTAGAGACAGCAGGTCTCACGTCCCAAAAATGACGAAAAACCAGCTTTTTAAACTGATCTATTGTAACATTGTCTGCTTGATCGCATCGGCCTGTAGAGCCGTTGGAGAAGGGGTTGAGAGTGGGCGATTAGGGATTCGAACCCCAGACCTACTGCATAAAGTAGATAGCCAGCGCGTTGCCTGTCTGGAAGACAGGTACGTCTCCAACAATCCCTTTCCGAACCGGACAGGCATCTTTCGACGCATCCGGCTCTCCAACACTTGCATTCATTCCTAGCGGGCTGGCGCGCCATCCGGCACACCCGTTCGGAACATTGAATGCTTGCGTCTGTATCCCTTCCCCGTGTATCGGACATTACCCCGATCATTTGAGTACTATGGATACTCTGTCACCGTGAGCCTCTCGGCTTGTAGGTGATCCCGTCGTTTCACTGTAACTCTGGTCCGTATTTAGGTTCCCCGTTCGTCGTTTCCCCTCTCACTGAGGGTAGTCGAAGTGTGGCACCTTTCATAACACTTACACGCTCTGTTATGAAACGCTTCGCAAGTCCAATAATACCGTGAAGACTTGAGTCGCTGCAAGACCACTCGACTAGGGTTCAAGCAATTCAGCTTTAACCATGTACGGCCTAGCTGACAGACCTGGGGTTAGGTATTTATCCCATCCTGCCTTTGTAACACCATGCTACTGTCCCCTCTGGGTTTCCCCATTAGGTAAGGTGTTGCTTTAGCCACATTGGTACCAGTGGCGTCATCCTATGATGACAAGAGTTAAAGTGCGTCAACGGCGCAAGTGTAAAGCAGCCGCTCTAACCAGCTGAGCTAATCGCCCTTGATGAGAAGGGGCACCCAGTGTGTGGATGCCCTGACCTTGAAAGGATGCCCTCGAGTGGATTCGAACCACCACGCCTCTCGGCACAGGCCCTCAACCTGCTGCGTATACCATTCCGCCACGGGGGCATATTGTTTGTTATAGTTCGCAACTATAACGAGTGTACGATGGACATATTACACCTATCTTGGCGTTTTGTCAACGGGTTGATGACGCTATTTTCTTCCCATTTCTTCAGCTTTCTTGACCACTCTTAGCCTTCCTATTGCTGGGCATATCTCCGCAATAACCCGCCTTGCCGCCCACTCGATACTAGGGCAGGTAGGGGCTCATTGAAAGCCTCGCTACGTGTCACCTGCCCCTCCTCACTTTTGGGTACAGGCGGCAGGGGGACTAGAGGTTGCAAGCGCAACGAAACTCCCGGCATTTTCCTGCCCAGTGCCTCGGTCGTGCTATGCCGCTGCAGCAAACTACCATTATTAGCATGCATGACACCTGGCAGCGGCACGGTTGGGCGATCAGGAATACCACATTCTCCTGCCGAACTAGCTGCTTGCGGCGTGTGCTGTCGATTGCTCTGCGTCGTGATTGGCGAGAATTGCTGATACAGAACTGGCTGATGGATACCAGGAACAGATGGAAAATCAAGCTGTGGCCCCTCCTGCCTCGCCTCACCTTGCCCATGCATAGACAACGGTGGTAGTGCCTCTGTTGTAACGGGCGCATAGGGAACATTGTGAGCATAAGCTGCATATGAAGTCTTGGGAACACTAGGTGTATAAAGACCCTTGGTGACATTGGGTGTATAGTTTGTATACTGTACATACTGTGGCATAGCGTTCGTATGGGATGAGACAAATTGCATTCCCGCCGCTAACGCATCAGTGTTGGGTGCGCCCATCGCTGCCAATTTCAGTGTGTTCTCGCCACTGCCCATCGCCATCGCAAATGTGGGAACTGTCTTCTCGCGGCCAATAGCTAACCCTGCCAACGCAATTGCTAATGCGGCCAACAGGCCGATACTGACCAGCGGCAAAACAGGTATGGGCAAGCTCGTAGAGATAGCAGATTGGTGCGTATTTTGGGTGCTTGGCTGTTGCAACTGCGTCAGTGTTACATCATCAATCTTGCCAAAGGGCATGGTATTATCGGGCATGTTCATGATGCGAGCCAATTGGTGAGCGCGAACAGCCTTGGGCGCCAGCTGAGGCGATGTCATGGTCGCCGTTTGTTGCGGCTTTGTTGGTGTCGTCGCCGTCGCATCTGGTGGTGGCGCAATGCCACGATAGCGATACATCAGGTTGACTACCTTTGCCGCCCACAGTGGCGCGCTCGATGTACCTACATAGGAATAGCAGAGGCTGTAAACGCTGGTCATGCCACGGCTCACATAACGGTTTTTTAGTATATTGAACCAGTCAGTAATACCAGCTGCATAAGAAGGATAAATGGTATAGCCGTCATAGGCAGAAGGATAGCCATTGCTGCCACGCACACTACCGGGGTTGCGATCAGCACGCCCAACGCCCGCCGCACCATCATTGGTTTCCGTCCACCAGACACCCAGCGCGAAAGCATCGTCAATATTTGTTTGCCGAGCTGCCTGCTCAACAACACTTCCCGTGCCAACCATGGGACTGCCCATCTGCGCAAATATCTTATTCACCGTGGCGGCTGACAAGGTTGGTGCTCCCACAATACTCCCGCTACTTGCCTGCCGCATTGCTTTACCTGCTCGCAGTTGCTGCGTTTGCCAGAGCAAGGTCAGGCTCCCCGTGAGCAGGACGATTACGAGACAAAGAATCGAAAAAATAAGCGTCTTCTTGCTTTGCGGCTTGTGTATCATGTCACAACCAATCTAACCCATCTAATATGTAGATGCTTCGCAAAAGATGATAGTCCTATGCTTACAACACTTTTCCATCAGTAGCGTATATGCTAATAAGAGTGCTATTTGAGTCGTTACCGCTGTCTACCCAATTTGCCCTGTCAGTCCAATCTGCCCAGACACCAATATAAACTAATGACCATTCATTTTTGGGGGAGTAGAGGATTCACGAGAACCCATAAAGCATCCTACTCCTACTCCTATTCTTAACGAACCCGTGCGTTCTATATAGTAAATGACCGCAAATATGGCACGGTATGGAATGAGCCATTATGTATGACGAAGTTGACTCAATTGTAGCATGTTATGTGAGATTACCAAGTAGATTACGTCTTATTTAGGTAGTATGTCCTATAGGGTTATGCTATACTAGACGCGGTTCTTTTATGAAATGTTAATGGGGAGAGCAATACGTCAGGCCAGCAGGCCCTGTACGACGTGTATAGACATAGAGGGGGTTCGCCATTAGCCAGCAGAATGGGCAATGGAATACGCAAACTGGACGCCTCGACCGCCGTACCGTGCTACATAAACGCTACATGATTTTGCGTACCGTTGGGCAAGGGGGTATGGGAGCGGTTTATCAGGCGCGTGATATGAAGCGTCAGGTAATTTGTGCCATCAAAGAGATGAGCCTTTCGATGGTGCCGCTTAATGAGCGTCCACAGGCGATTCAAAATTTTAAGATCGAAGCAAAAATGCTTTGGGGATTGAATCATGCCAATCTTCCCGCGTTTCATGGCTTTTTCACCGAAGGCCCACGCTACTTTATGGTGATGGAGTATGTCGACGGCTATACGCTTGAAGACCTGCTGGAACGCAATGCTGCTCCCTTCCCCGAACGTCGTGTGCTCAGTTGGGCACGGCAGCTTTGTGATGTTCTGGAGTACCTGCACACACAAAATCCGCCGATCATCTTTCGCGATATGAAGCCCGGTAATATCATGTTGATGCGCAACGGGCGTATCAAGCTGATTGACTTCGGCATTGCGCGTTTCTTCCGCTCTACGCTCTCTTCCGACACCCAATTGTTGGGGACACCCGGTTTTGCGCCACCAGAGCAATATGGCAAGGCACAAACGGATGAACGCTCAGATATTTACTCGTTAGCTATGACCCTCTTCCAACTTTTGACCAATACCTTGTCAGAGACCGGCTTTGGCATCAAAGACATGCGCTCTATTAATCCCCTGGTTTCGCCGATTGTCGCCCGTTCTCTGGAGAAAGCTGCCGCACTATCGCCCGATGATCGCTATGATAACGTCGCCGCCTTCCGCCGCGCACTCCTTGGCGTCGGCACCTTTATGTTCGAGAATGAGGACCAAGCCACTACGCCAGAAGAATTGGCAGACCTCTGCGCTCGTTATCCTGAAGAGGCTTCTGATTATCTCGCGTCCGGCGAAATAGAATCCTGGTTTCGTGAGATCGGCGAGGCAGAGTTAGCGCGTGCCACACGCAACATTCGTACCACCGTCAGTGACCCTATGGCAGCGGTCGAGCAATTCTTACAGACCGTCATGGGACCCAACGCCCGTATTCGCAACTTCACATCAACTTCTGCCAATGGCAGTAGCAAGAACGGTAATAATGGATCGGTCTCCACCATTGCCAGTTCGCGTAATGACAATGATCGCTCTCTGCTCTCGACATGGTTTGGCCGCAAGCAAACGTCGCCCATCCATATCGCGCCTCCAGTGCTCGATTTTGGTCAGGTGTATCCAGGCATAACAGCCCCGCTCACCTTTACCATCACGGGCGATCAAGGCATCTCCATTAAGGGCACAATTCACACTGACGAGCCGTGGTTGATCGTGGACCAGGCACAATTTGATGCCATGACAACACGCGTGAATGTCCGTGTTAATAGTACACGTTTACCAAGTTCGACCCATCATACTGGCAGCATCATCGTTACGTTAGAGGATGTGGAAGATGAGAAGCAGCAAGACTTACTAGTCAGTGTCGAAGTCGATGTTCTGGGCTTGTCCAACACGCCCGCCAGGAAACGTGGCGGCAAGACGGTAGGGGCTGACCTGGATGATGACGAGGACGAGGATGATGATGACGTACTCGTCATTTCTGGCAATGGTATGACGATGGTTTCGCCATCGGCTAGCACGCAGGTTGCCACAGGAGGGTTCGCCTCGCTCGATGCGCAACGCGATAGTGAATACAAGCGTAAGTATGGGCAACCCGGCATGAACGGCACACAAGCCTCTCATGGTTGGGACCCGTTACATGCGTCACCGCTACAACGTCTTTGGATGCAGCGCAGCTTCACCTTTCTGGCGGCATTCATGGCGGCAAGCCTGTGCTACACGATTGTCGCTGCGTTCCCTCTGCTGGCACATGCCTTGCCCTTGCCTCCAAATCCCTGGTTTATTGTCGTTCTCGCTTGCATGGTGCCGTTGGCAACCGCAGGGGCACTGCTGGTCAACCGCGACAGTAGCTGGACGCTGAAAGATACCATTGATCGTGCCTGTACTGGCATGGGGAGTGCGCTTGCCGTCCTTGCACTGGCAAAAATTTTCTGGCTGATTGCTATTCATGCCAACTTTGCCGTTGCCCAATTGCTCATCATGCTCACTATTGTTGCGCTGGGTGCAACATTGGGCACGTATCCCTATATCAGTGATTATATTATTCACGGCGTGCTCTGGTCGTTGACACACATGCGCATCTTTGGTATTAGTCTAGCGGTCATCCTGGGCGGCGTAATGGGCTTCTTCCTGACATCCGGTATTGCCTTTGGCTGGCTGACACCATTCGGCGTGGTCGCTGGCGTGGGCGTGGCCATCGCTCTTGTACTACGCATGGACCAACGCCGAAAACATTCTCTTCCGCAGAACCAGACCAGTGTGCCATAAAGAAAAGTTATGCCAACAAAACCACCTTTAATTGTTGTGTTGGGGCCAACGGCTTCTGGCAAAAGTGGGCTGGGCATCTTGCTGGCCCAGCATTTTTCTGGTGAAATTGTCTCCGCCGATTCGCGCCAGGTTTATCGTGGGCTCGATATTGGCAGTGCCAAAGTCACGCCAGAAGAGCAAGCCCTGGTGCCTCATCACCTGCTTGACGTGGCAGACCCGCGTGATACCTACACCGTTTCTCAGTTCCAGCACGCGGCCATCGATGCCATCGATGCCATCGTGCAGCGCGGCCACCTGCCACTGCTCGTCGGTGGTTCACCACATTATATTCAAGCTGTCGTCGATCACCTCTCCATTCCACAAGTACCGCCACAACCAGAACTACGCGCTCAATTGGAGGCCCGTCCTTTGCATGATTTGCTTGCGGACCTCCAAGAACGCGACCCACAGTCCTATGCTGTCATTGATCGCAACAATCCACGCCGCGTCATACGGGCATTAGAGGTATGTATCACGACAGGGCAACCCTTCTCTCAACAACGCGGCCTGGCCGACCCGCTCTATACATGTCTAGAACTCGGCATAACTTGGCCCCGTGCAGTGTTGTATCAGCGTATCGATCAACGGGTAGATGAGCGTATGCAGCAGGGCATGGTGCAAGAGGTGCGTGATTTGCTTGCACAAGGCGTCAGCTTTGAACGGCTAGAGGCATTAGGCCTGGAATATCGCTTTATCGCACGCTGGCTCCGTGGCGAATTCACGAGCGAAGCGCAGATGCTTGAACGGCTCAAGTATGCCATCCACGATTTTACGCGCCGTCAGCTGAGCTGGTTTCGCCGTGATGCACGCATTACCTGGATTGATGGTGGCCCCACGATGGAAGAGCAAGCGTTGAAGATAGTGGAAACATTTTTGCAAACCCTGCAAGAACACTCCTAACAGCGTGTGCGGTACCCATGTGGCTATCGCTTGCATGTCCTATGGCTGTCCACTACAATAGGAATAAACACCATAGAAGGCAGGCTGTTGCAATGTTGGCAATACCGATCTCCGTAGGAGCCAGATTGATCGCGCTCCGTACCAGTTGGCGAATCTCCCCTCAACGGGTACGAGGGGCGCGATCAATCTGGCCCCTACGGAGGTGGCAACAGCCCTGCCATGAAGGATCGAGGAAGCAGGCGTATGTCACGTATTCCACCTGACAATGAGATAGCTATTCCCCAACAAGAGATGCCCGGTGTCGCACGCATGGAATCACTCTTCCGCGTGATGGCCCATCGCCCAGCACTGATGCAACAATCCATGCAACTGCTTGAAACGGCGATGCGTTCAGGTACTGTGGACCCGAAATTGAAAGAATTGTTAGCTATTCGTGTCTCCCAGGTCAATCACTGCTTTTACTGAATGTCTGTACATACTGCCTTGGCAAGGCAGTTGGGAGTAAGCGAGGAGCTACTCGATGCACTGTATCATATTGATACCCACCAGCAATTGTTCACGTCCGCAGAACTGGCAGCCCTGCGCCTCGCGGAGATCATGACCGCTGGTGCCCGCGAGGTGAGCGAAGAGCTATGGGACGAACTGCAAAGCTACTTTGATGATGGTGAACTCGTAGAAATCACTACCGTCATAGGCTTGTTTAACTTTTTCAATCGCTTCGCCGACGCTTTACAAATTCAGCCGCCAGCTGATAACGGCGAATAACTATACTACACCAAGGAACAGAAGGAAAGAAAACGATGCCGACAAGCGAGGAAAAACTGAGCGCACTCTTACGCGACCTGAACGAGCTCACAGGCTATTTGCATGCTCGTGGTGATAAAACATTGGCTCTCTCGCGTCAATTTGCTGAGAATGCCAAGCGAGACGCTGCCAATAAGGAGTTTGACTTAAACCAGGCACGCATGTTGGATTATCAGCATACCCTGTGGAATGAAATAGGGAACATGGTGGAGAAGATTGTAAAAAAATACGAGGGATGATACGTTTTCATACCATCCCTCATACTTTTAAACTGTGCTTATTGATAAGAATTAGAGGGTGCCTTCGCGTGTGCGGTTATAGATGCCGCTCATCTCGTCTTTTGCGCGTGAGTAGACCTCGCGGCCTTGGCTCAGAGCTGCGTTGGCACGTGCGCGTAGTTCGTCGCTCAGATTGCCCGCTGGCAAGGGAATGCCCTGCACATTCAATTGTGCGCGCATGTCTTCACCCGATTGTGGTGCGATCAATAATCCAACCGCGATACCAAGTCCAACTCCCAGGATAAGTCCAACAAGAAATTTCATGTGTCGCCCCTTTCATAGTTGTAAAAATAGCTTACAGTACCCTATACAATAAAAATGATCGGGTGCTAGAAACCGATCATACAAAAAAACCAAAAAGAAGTTAGCGCGTGGCTGTACCACCATTTAGCAATTGCTCAACCTTATCGAGAAGCGTATCCAGTTCAAATGGCTTCTTAACCAGATAGACATTGTAGTACCCCTGGTCACTTTCAATAAGCTTGTTCACCTCTTCTGCCTCAAGCACAGCGGCAGTATAGACGATGATGGGGATGTCGGTTGTAATGTTGTCACTCTTAATCTGCTTTAACACATCTTGACCAGAGATATCACCTAACTTTAAATCCAGTATCAGCAGATCAGGTAAAAGGTTCTTTACCCGTGCAAAAGCATCTTTCCCCTCTTGGAGAATAGACACTTGATACTGCTCATCTTCCAATATACGCCGCATCAGGTGAAGCAGTTCGTTACGGTCATCGACAACAAGAATTCTTTTTGTCACATCCAATCAGTGTTTTCTTCCAAACTTTTCTCATTCTTGTTTAGAATTACAACACCGCCTCCTATTTCGTCCGAAGTCTCAACAGTAGTGTATCACGTTCTTGCCCATCAAACAAGATCATATTAGGCGCGAATTGTACGCAAATTTGCCAATTCAAATATTTTACCTCTAGTACTTTTACTACGTTTCAAAAGAAATTCTCGTTACACGTTCCGATGCCTCTTCCTCTCAGGCGGTTTTGCATAGTTGTACGTCTATAAAAATAGGAAACACCGCCAGCTTGCACAATAAAAACGAGAAAGAGGGAAATTTTATGGAGCCATCAAAACCAAAACAAAATCATAAGGCCATTGGCGAACGTAGCGAAGCTATTATTATGGCAAGACTCTTAGAGGTGGGGTACAGCGTCCTCATGCCCTTTGGTGATAATCGTCGTTATGATCTTGTGATTGAAGACGCTGATGGACATTTCTGGCGCATTCAATGCAAGACAGGTTGGATGGATGAAGGAAAATCGGTAGTTATATTTGCCACAGCGAGTAGTTATAATCATACTATGAAAAACAAAGGATGGAAGAATTATAAAGGACAATGTGAATATTTTGCTGTTTACTGCCCTGAAAATAAGGGAATGTATTTAGTGCCTGTCGATCAAGTAGGAGTTACTCAAGCAATACTAAGACTGGCACCAACGGCAAATAACCAAGGGAAAAATGTACGCTGGGCGAAGGATTACGAGTTGTGATGTCGGTGGGGGGATTCGAACCCCCGACTCTCGCATTAAAAGTGCGGTACTCTGCCAGCTGAGTTACACCGACGTAAAAACATCATACCATTGATGTCAAGAAGAGGATTGAGAATGTCATCTAACTTAATTCTCATCTCGTTTGACGACAGTATTGTATCGTATTTTTTCTCAGTGCGCAATAGTTACGTTATACTGTAGGAAGGAGAGGGTATTTGATGTCAGTTCTCTTCTGCACATTTCTGCGCTCTATTACCCCATTAAACACGGTAGAGCATCTTAGCATCAAGCTATATCGTTTCCAGCAAGGAGAAGCACAATACCTATGTCAATTGATAGCACACAAGGCCAAGCAAGAGCGAATAACTCGTTCGCAACGCTTGCCACTCAGCAATATTTGTTGCTCACGACGTTCCGCAAAAACGGTGTTGCCATGCCGACACCCATTTGGTTTGCACATGAGCATGGAAAGCTGTACTTTATGACAGTCGCCAACACCGGCAAAGTAAAGCGCATTCGCAACAATGGGCGTATCACCCTGACACCGTGCGATAGAGCTGGCAAAATCATTGGTGACGGCAAAGAAATTGAAGGGGTTGCACGTGAGCTACCCACAAGCGAGCATGCACATGCATTAGCATTGCTTGCTCGCAAATATGGCTTGTTCCACAAGCTTTTCACCATCTTTATGAACTTGCGGAAGGCGCAAAGAACCTATATCGAAATCGTTCCAGCCTAACGCTCCCAGCCCCCCCGTAATCCGTTGGACCAGCTTATGCACTTTTACTAATGAACCTGGTAATCAGAGAAACCCATCCGTAGGGGCCAGATTGATCGCGCCCCGTGGCGATTGATCGCCTGTGATTCCGCGAATCTCGCTCAATGAATTGAGCGGAGGGCGCGATCAATCTGGCCCCTACGGA
>JBBPYR010000256.1:0-47151 GCA_038199755.1 Ktedonobacterales bacterium
CCATCACGCTGAAAAACTGGGACGCATCATGAGCTATTACCCTTCCGCCTGTGTACCACCACCTTTATACCACCACCGGGGCGGATTGTCAGTGAGTGGGCGGGATCAGGTTCGGGCTGCGGGCCGGGCACGAGTGCAAAGTTGACACGTTGGGCTAGCGTGGCCAGGATTAGGTGGCCCTCCATCATGGCGAAGTGGTTGCCGATGCAGATGCGCGGGCCTGCGCCAAAGGGCACGTAGGCGTAGCGCGGCAGTTTCTTCTCGTTCTCCGGCGTGAAACGTTCCGGGTCGAAGCGTTCCGGGTCGGGATAGTAGTCGGGGCGACGGTGGATGGTATAGGGAGCAACGAACGCAACGCCGAGTTTGTGAAACTGATAGCCATCGATCTCAACGTCATGCAGCGCGACACGGGCAGTTGCATAGGCGGGAGGATAGAGGCGCATGGTCTCCTTTAAAACTTGCAGCGTGTAGGGAAGACGTGCCAGGTCCGCGTAGGTGGGAGAACGTCCTTGCAGCGCGCTATCTACCTCGTCTTGCACTTTCTTATACACATGGGGATTGCGCATGAGTAGATACCACGCCCAGGCTAGAGCCGTTGCGGTAGTCTCATGACCAGCACCGAAGAGGGTTAATGACTCTGCACGAACCTGTTCATCATCCATGCCTGTGCCGTCCTCGTCCCTGGCGCGGAGCAGAATGGAGAGGAAATCGTTACGATCTTCGCTACCTACGCTATTGGCACGCCGCTCGGCGATCATTTTGTTGATTCTACCTGTGATAAGTTCAGCGGCCTCTTTTGCACGCTTATTGCGTGGCGTGGGCCAATTGGGAGGAAAGGGGAAGAGGCTGGCAAGGTTGTGGCTGACATGTGAGAGCAAGGTACCCATTGCGGCACCCAGTTCGTCTGTCTCGGTGAAGACATCGGCGTCGAAGAGCACCTTGCCAACAATGCTCATGGTCAAGGCGGTCATCTCTGCGCTCACGTCAACCTGCTCGCCATCTTTCCACGTTTGCTGGATTTGTTCGCCATATTGGACCATGGTGTCAGCGTAGCTCTGCACGTGACGCGGCTGAAATGGTGGGGCGATGAGTTTGCGGTTGCGGCGATGCTTCTCGCCCTCGCTGGTGAAGATGCCATCACCGACAAGAGGGCGAAAGGCGTTGTGCAGTTGATCTCCTTTATCGAAGTCGTCAGCATGTTCGACAAAAATCATATGAACATGTTCCGGCTTATTGAAGAGAACGAGTGGGAAAGGGCCAAAGTGAAAGGCACCGACATCCCCACATTCCGCCACGACACGCTTGAAAAGCGAGAGGCGATCTTTTTGGTATTCGAGCAAGCTGCCGAGCAGCGGTCGCTCGCCGCGAATAAAACGAATTGGTTTTGTTGCTTTTGCTACTGTTTGTGTAGCCATAAAAAACGCTCCTCTCTGCACCTGCAAAGAGATGGATTATTGCGCACTCTTGCCGCCATCGATACAGATCACTTGTCCGGTGATGTAGGAGGCAGCGGTAGAGGCGAGAAACAGTACGGTTGGTGCGAGTTCGCCAGGTTGTCCGATGCGTTTCATGGGCATGGCATCGGCAACGATGGCCTCAGCACGGTCTAAAATGGCTTCAGTCATGCGTGTCCTGAACATACCAGGAGCTATGGCGTTGACGCGAACTCCGCGTGCGGCCCACTCTATGGCGAGGGCGCGTGTGAAGTTGATGACACCAGCTTTACTGGCGTTGTAGCCGACGGTGTTCAATTGGCCGCCGCTCAAGCCAGCGATGGAGGCAACATTGATGATTGAGCCTTTTTTGCGCTCTAACATGTGTCGCCCGACGACTTGCGACATCAAGAAGGTTCCAGTCATATTGGCCTCGATGACCTGCCGCCAACGTTCTAGAGGCATGTCTTCGGCGGGTGTTCCCCAGGTTAAGCCAGCATTGTTTACTAACACATCTATTGTACCACACAGGCATAGCACCTGCTCTACGAGACGTTCTACCGATGTTTGGTCGGCAACGTCGCAGAGGAGGGCATGGGCCGCTATTCCTTGTTTCCGCAAGGTGGTCTCAGCCTCCTTGAGCCATTGCTCGCGCCGTGCTGTCATTACGACGGTCGCGCCCGCGTTGCCAAATGCTTGCGCGATCTCGAAGCCGAGGCCGCGTGAGCCGCCCGTCACTAGCACGACCTCACCCGCAAAATTGTAGCTGACTGTGCCCATGAAATCCTCCTCGATATTCTTTTTACAATATTCGCTCCTCCTTTATATCATCACGATCAGGCATAACACAACCGTTGCGGATTGTGCATAGTGTAAAGACGATGGAGCAGGGAGGATTTGGCAAGGAAGAATTCATTGCTCTGGCTGAAGAAGGGGCGCGAGCACATGCGCCATTTTTTGTCTTTGGCATCTGGCTGATCAAAAAGATAAACGTATGAAGAGGCTTCACTTTTTCACGTGCTGCCTCTTCTGCTTATGGCGACGCGATTGCTGGGTTGATGCTGAGAGAGATGCTTCCAGTTGAGCGGCTACATCTAAGGCGGGCCCGTTGCCTAATGGCCGGATTTGGTCGCTCGATGGCCCCAAACGGCGATTGCGAAAGCGCTGATGGTTCGCAAAGTAGGTACATGCCAGTAGCAGTAGTATGATGATTCCGATAAGT
Source organism: Ktedonobacterales bacterium (assembly GCA_038199755.1). Lineage (GTDB taxonomy): Bacteria > Chloroflexota > Ktedonobacteria > Ktedonobacterales > Ktedonobacteraceae > JBBPYR01. Next base: position 2,656 of record JBBPYR010000256.1, read on the forward strand.
AGAAGGGCATATAGGATGCGAGCTTCCATACGTTCTCTCCCTTGTGTGTAGGCGTTTACAATATTTAAACATATCTTACTTAGGTAAACGCTGTTCATCCCCTAAATTCCAACTGAATATGCAGTACTCTTTTCATGCATGTAGAGCGACAATAGCGTTCAAAGGTGTGGGCTGAAGTTGCTTAGTCGTTAAGCTCGCTTTAAAATGAAAAACGCGTCAGGAGAATCATGATTCTCTTGACGCGTTTTGCTCTGACCAATGCTAGTGGTGTGGCTCTTAGTCGTTAGCCAGTGGACTATCTGCCGGGCCAGCTCACCGGGGCATCGCCCCAACCTTCATAAGGTGCGACGGTGGCACTCCAAGTGGCAAGGGAATTGATCTGCACGCCTCGGTAGGTGGCGCTGATAAATTGGCCGCTGCCAATATATATACCAACGTGGCCTGCATAGCCATTTCCTGCATTGGGCGCGAACCAGACTAAGGCACCAATATCTGGCGACCAGTTGGTTGAGGTATGCAGGGCGTTGAATGCAGCTTGAGCAGTGGCATAGCGGTACTGTGTGCCCCAGGCATTCTCTATGAATACCTCGCACCATCCGTTCCAACTACTGCTGCCGATTTTACTGTTAGCCCAGGCGATAGCGTGCGCTGATTTGACATTACTGACCTGGAACACGGCAAAGCCTGTCACCGTACCGAGCGAATCGCTAGCCGAGGCAGTGTAGTAGTAAATTCCCGTTGGTGCGGTGCTAGGGATCGTCATGATCCACGCAAAACCAGACGTCGCGTTGCCTGATAACGTCACATTCCATGGATTACTGTTTAATAGAGTGACGCCATTGCCATTGATGACTTTTGCCTTAATTGATACATAATCAGGAAAATTCGATGAGTTATGGACATACACCACAAACCGCGCTTCGTCACCTGAGTTAAAGAACTTTTTAGCATTCCAGTTCTGGTCATCAACTGCTATGGTAGGAATAGACAGATTCGTTGTGAGCGCGCTGGCATGCGCAGGAGCGGACGTCTGGACGAACAGCCCTAAGAACAACACACTAGCAACTACAATGGCAGCACAGACCATTGCAAAACGATTTACTTTCTTTGTAATCAAGTTCCCCTCTTTTCGGCAGTTTGTAACTGCTGTAGTAATACACCTCGAATAATGCTTTTGAAAATTTGACTATAAGAAATCTAGATGTCCCAATAGCAAAAACTACAAAACAAGCTGTAGTTGAAACGAGGTATATGATGAAAACAAAACCCGCCATTTTGTTCACCTTAGAAAGGGTAACATATTTTGATGCTTCCAACAAGTATTTCTGATAGTAATTATTGAATTTTTATGAAATTTTAATATGTAATACGTATTAATAATGCATATTAAATACTGATTTACAATTTTTAATATATATTATTGGTTTATGAATCAGTTTATCTTTTTTGCGTAATCTGCCTTTTTTGCTACATTTTTGACAGTTTGCAGTCTGAAAAAAGCTAGAATTTAGCCACTTATGGAGAACTTTTCCCCTGCTCACATACGCCTGTGCGAGCGGCTCACAGGCGTGATTGTGTTTGTTGCTTGATGTCGCTTGGAAGATACGAAGATACAAGATGGGTCAAGCAGGGGAATGATGGCTGGTGTCGTTGTAGAAGGCGAGTTGGACGTGATCGCCTCTCACCAGGAGTTTTGTGAGGCTGGCGGTGTCGAGACGCAGGGCGCGGCTGGCAGGTAGGGACAGGTTGAGCAGATGGCCGACAAGTAGACGCAGGGTCGTGCCATGACTGACGATGAGGATTGTTTGGCCTGCGTGGGCGGCTAATAGTTCGACAAGGCAGGGCACTACACGGGCAAGCACGGCCTGTTGCGTCTCACCTCCAGGGGCTTGAACTGCCCAGGAGCCACGGTTCCAGGCTGCGATTTCCCAGGGAAATTTTTGTTCAATTTCGGCTTTCACGAGACCTTCCCAACGGCCAAAGTCAATCTCATGCAAAGCCTCGCGTATCTGAATGTCAAGTTGTAAGGCGGCGGCAACGGGTTGTGCGGTCTCGCGTGCCCGTCCCTGTGGGCTGCAATAGAGGGCGTCAATGTGTTCATGGCTGAGACGGTTTGCCAAGCGTTGGGCTTGCTCGCGACCAACTTCCGTCAGAGGGGCTTCGCTCAGGCCACAGAATGCTCCACTCACATTCATGGTGGTCTGCCCGTGCCGTACCAATAATAGTTGTGTGGTGGTTGTGGACTCTAACTTCATTATGTGTTCCTTATTTATATAGTAGGGATGTCCCTTATGGGTTATCCAATTCGCATGTTAGTAGGGGCGGGGGAGGATGCGGATGAGGGGCTGGGACCCTTGGGTCGCCCTTATAGGGGATACTAGTCTCTGCCAAGTGTGTTTCGTCTGACAAAGATGACGGTATCCCCGGCGACGGACGGTCGCCCGTGTAGGGGATACTAGTCTCTGTCGGATGCGTTTTCTCCAGCAAGCACGACGGTATCCCCGGCAACGGGCGACCCAAGGGTCCACCCAGCCCCACATCACCGCCCCGCCCCTACTGATGGCCTTGTTTTTGGGTTTGTAGCAACGGGCGACCCAAGGGTCCACCCAGCCCCACATCACCACCCCGCCCCTACTGATGGCCTTGTTTTTGGGTTTGTAGCAACGGGCGACCCAAGGGTCCACCCAGCCCCACATCACCGCCCCCGCCCCTACTGATGGCCTTGTTTTTGGGTTTGGAGGAGGGATTGTAGGGTTTCTAGGGTGGGGAGCGATGACATGGCACCGATTTGGGTGGTTGCTAGCGCGCCCACGGCGTTGCCACGTGCTAGTGCTTGTTCGATGGCGGCAGTATCCCAGGTCAGGTTTGCTGCGAGTAGGCCGCTGAGCATACCGGCAACGAAGCCGTCACCGGCTCCGGTGGTGTCTTTGGCTAGCACGGTGAGGCCGGGCACGAAGCCACTCGTTTTCTCGGTAAAATAGGTGCAACCAGCCTTGCCTTGTGTCACCACCAGCAAGCGTAGATGCTCTTGCCATAGTGAGCGGGCGGCGGTTGCAAGCACTGGGTCTCCGGTCAGAAACTCTAATTCTTCTTCACTGACCTTGATGATATTGGCGTGTTGCCAGCCAGCTAGGATGCCGCTTTTGGCATCCTCAGCGGATGGCCAAAGCGGGAGGCGCAGATTTGGATCGTAGGATATTACAGCACCGCCTGCCCTGGCATAGGAGAGGGCTTTCAGCGTTGCGCTACGGCATGGTTCGTGAATGAGGGAGATGGAGCCATAGTGAAAGATGCGCGTATGAGTCGTGTAGTCCGCATCGACATCCTCTGGTCGCCACAGCATATCGGCACTGGGATGACGATAGAACATGAATTCACGCTCGCCGTGCGCGAGCAATGACACAAAAGCAAGGGCCGTGCGCGCCTTCGTAGAGAAGAGCAGGCCACTCACATCTACGCCATTATTATGCAGGGTGTCAGCCAGAAAGTGGCCAAACTCATCTTCTCCCACCTGCCCCAGAAAGCCTACGCGATGACCAAGGAGAGCGAGGCCAACCGCAACATTGGCAGGTGCGCCGCCCGGAGCTTTTTGAAACAGGGAGGCCTGGGCCAAGGTCAGGGCGACCTCTGTTGCTACAAAATCTATCAGAAGTTCGCCACAGGTGAGGACATCCATAACTGAATTTTCCATCGTTGTATCTCCTACGCTGTACATTTACTATACCTCTACGGTATACCAGTATGGTACCATTTCTCGGTAATTGGTAGTATACAATTTTTACCTCATCTCCACACCACACACCACGCAGTGGCACAGTGGTTGGCGAAACCCTCTTTTGCAGCTCGTGGACAAGCGTGTTTGTAAAGCACCATACCCTCTGTATTGCTGCATTGTGTAAATAAATCTTGAACATTTATTGAGGTTCTCACCTATTATCTATAGCTCATTTTTACTTACTCTGCCTTACACTAATGGTAAAGAGCACAATAAGGGTGAAGGGCATTGCCTTCCTCACATCTTCAGCTCCTGATGCTATGCATAATGAAAGATGAGCGGTATGCATATAGTGAAATCTGTTTCGCCACTTGCGAGACGCAGAGCCTATCCCTGGCGCACCTATGTATTTGATAGTGTGCTGGCCTGTGTAGGCACCATGCTTGTCACCATTGGCATCTTCATGTGGCACCTCTACCCGCGTATTCCTAATATCTCTATTGTCTATCTGCTAGTGGTGATCGGACTGGCGAGTACGCGGGGTCGGTACGCAGCTATTTTCGCGGCTATTATTGCATTTCTGGCCTTTGACTATTTCATTGTGCCGCCCCTTTTTACGTTTGTGATGTATCGACCGGAGGAGTGGATCGCGCTAGTCGTCTTTCTCATCGACGCCCTGCTGACTGGCCAATTGGCTGCACTGCTGCGCTTACGTGCGCGCGAGGCCTCGCGGCGAGAACGCGAGACCCATCTGCTCTACGATTTAGTGCGCATAGCCAGCAGAGAAGACCAACCTGAACAGCAGTTACAGGCCATCGCGCAAGCCATCGTCAAGGTCTTTTCTTCGTGGGGCGTGCATGATTGTACTATTCTTCAGCCGGACACGCACGGCAAACTTCAGGTCCAGGCCAGTGCATATCAGGTCAGTGAGACACTGAGCTTTTCGCGTGATGAGAACGCACTCATATCGTGGGTCATCACAAATGGACGGAGTATTGGTCTGCTCGACAATTTAGAGGCTTCTGAGGCTCTGCCCACCTCGCCCACGGTAGCACAGGTGCCCTCACACAAAAACAAAAACACACCACCAACGATGTCTGAGCAAAAGCTGCAAGGCTCTGTGCGTCTGCTGCCTATGAAAGCTGGACAAAAGATTGTGGGGGTGTTGCGGCTACGTGTGCTCGACGACCCAAGCTGGACGGCTCAACAAGATTTGCTAGCAGGATATCCCGATGTCTCTCAAATAAATAGCTCATTTTTCTGGACCTTCCTCGATCAAGCCGTCACGCTGATCGAGCAGGTACGTCTGCGGCGTGAGAATCTGCGCATCGAACTGCTGCAACGTACCGACGTGCTACGGGCGGCGTTATTGTCTTCGGTCTCGCATGATCTGCGCACACCGCTGACCTCGATCAAGGCGGCGGCAAGTAGTTTGTTGCAGGAAGACGTGCTGTGGGAAGAGGAGGCACGGCGTGGTTTCGCATCCTTGATCGAGCGCGAGGCTGACCGTCTCAATCGGCTGGTGGGAAACTTGTTGGACCTGTCGCGCATTGAGGAAGGCGCGCTCAAGCTTGATAAGGACTGGTATCAGCTGGCCGAGCTTATTTATGAAGTGCTCGACCGCTTACAGCCAACGCTGCAAGGTCGCAATATCGAGGTCGTCGTTCCTGAGACACTTCCCCTGATGTTCGTTGATTACCTAGCACTCGATCAGGTGCTGACGAACTTGCTCGAAAACGCGGTGCGTTATACGCCCAGTTCATCGCCCATCACGATTTATGCAGCATGGGATGGGACCAATGTTTCCATTCGCATTGCAGATCGCGGTCCGGGCATTGCACCTCACGACCTAGAACATATTTTTGATAAATTCTACCGTGTACTGAACCAACCTCGCTTCTCATCTCAGCAAGCTTCGACTGGCTCAGGATTAGGATTGGCTGTCTGTCGAGGGTTAGTCGAGGCGCATGAGGGTCGCCTATGGGCAGAGTCACAACAAGGAGAGGGGACAGTCTTCTGTATCGCCCTACCCATCAGTTCTCAGAAGGAGGAACAAGCATGAAAAAACGAGGGGCCCACGTACTCATAGTTGATGATGAGATCGAGATTATCCGCGCCTTACAACGCTCGTTAGCGGCCAATGGATATAAAGTGCTGATAGCGCGGACAGGAGAAGAGGCTGTTGATATCACAGAGCAGCAGCATCCAGACATTATGCTGCTTGACCTGATGTTACCAACAATGAGCGGGCTAGAGGTGTGCAAGCGAATTCGCGCCATATCGAGTCTTCCCATCATCGTGCTCTCAGTCAAAAGTACGGAACACGAGAAAATCGAAGCCCTGGATATGGGGGCCGACGATTACATCACCAAACCATTCGGCATGAAGGAGGTGTTGGCGCGCATTCGTGTCGCCTTGCGGCATGCCGCCCAAACGCCAAAGGGGAATGATCCCTTCGTGCAGGTGGGCACATTGCAGGTCGATTTTGCCTTGCGTCGCGTCCTACGCGCTGAACAGGAGATACTACTGACCCCAACCGAATACGACCTGCTCAAAGTCTTCATCACTCATCGTGGCAAAATTCTCACGCGTCAACAGTTACTGCATATGGTGTGGGGTCCGAAAGCGGAGGTTGGAGTGCATAATCTGCATGTCTACGTGGCCCAACTCCGGCGCAAATTGGAGTCAGTACCTGAGCATCCCCACTTTCTGTTGACCGTGCCGGGAGTGGGTTATCGCTTTAGCGACGAGCCGGACGGAGAATAAAAAATACTGAGCAAATTTTGAGGGATTATGGCAATCTCCGAAACGCACCTTGAGGTATCTTCCCCTACACTAGGTAATGGAAACGGAAATAGCGAAGCGTCATCGGGACGCCTACCCGTTGTCCTTACTTTAGTAGGAGTTTCTGGCGATGGAAGAGCGCCGTTGGTTGCTACCGTTTACGTATGGAGTCAGTACACAAGCTATTCTGTCGGTGTTGCGGCTGGCGCACTCACTCGATGCAACCGTCGTCCCACTTTCACTCATTCCTCTCCAGCAGACAGGAACAGGAATACGAGCGGGGCGCATTGAGCAAGCGAAGGATTTTCTTGAGTCGGTGCGCTGGCGGGCAGAGGAACTGCATGTGCCTATCCAATGCCATGAAGTTGTCACCAATGATGTGCAGCAGAGCATCAGAGCGATCACCCAGAAATGGTGTTGTACATCGGTGGTTGTGGTTCTCAAAGAGCAGGAAAGCCTGCTTTTGGAGTTCCAGGAAATGCGTGAATTGTTGGAACGGCCACCTACATCCCTCGTCTTTCTGCGCCTGCCCACTACCCAGAAGGGCGGCATACCTGCCCTTTTGAAGAGGGCCACATCTTGGCTGAGAAAGAGTCAGGACAATGCGGCGAACGAAGAGGGTGAGGAGAGCGAGGCATTGTCATTGCCACTACCCACGAGAGGTCAAGTGAGCGTATAGGAGCGGTCGTTTTTTGCAGTTGTTATGCTAGAAATGAGGCTTCTCCTTTCTATAACGCAGGAGTGACATAGTTGTCATTCACCGTAACACACCGATTGTGAGCATAGAAGCGTTCACAAGCAAAGAGTAAGAGGAGGTCCAGGGATGCCGGGAGCACGGATTTTGTTAGTGGAAGATGATGAGTCGCTACGTGATTTGCTTAGACGGAATCTCGAAGCACGACACCATCATATGAGCATTGCGATTGATGCACAAACAGCCCTCGTGCATCTGCGCCACACGGTCTTTGATCTGATCATTTTAGATATCAATTTGCCAGATCAAACCGGGTGGGATGTCCTGCGGACGGCACAACGAGAGGGATGTTTATCTTCTATCACGATGGAAGATGGCACCAATCATTTGCCAGTCGTGGTGCTCTCAGCGGTCCGTGTAAGCCAGCAGCGTCTCGCAGAATTTCATCCACTAGCCTACCTACCGAAACCGTTTCCTATGGAAGCGCTGTTACGGCTGGCAGCAGAGAGTGCCGAACGTGCAAACAAGCACGTGTCTATACATCCGATTATTCCCTTTGTACAACAGCAATCATCCCATGAGGAGGAATTACATGCTTGACTTTATCGCCGTTGCCGTTACCCTTTTAAGCTTTGCGGCACTTATTGCCTTTTCTTATGGCTGTGACAAGCTATAAGAAATTTCTTGGAGAAGGAAAACGAAAATGAACACTCCGATTGAATATATCCTGGTTGGCATCGTCACTTTGGCATTGACCATTTACCTCGTGATTGCCTTACTGGCTCCCGAGAAATTTTAGTCGTGCCTGATCGAAATAGAGAGAAAAACTATGGCTGTAAGCTTTAATAGCGTTTTGCAGGTCGCAATTTTTCTGGTTCTCGTGTTACTGATCACGAAACCACTCGGCCTCTATATCAATCATGTTTTCGCGGGAGATCGCACGTGGCTCTCTCCCGTACTCGTGCCAGTTGAGCGAGTGCTTTATCGCATCTCTGGCGTACACGAGCAAGAGGAACATGGTTGGTTGCGCTACACCATTGACATGCTTGTGTTTAGCGTCGCAGGCATGTTGCTGCTGTATCTGGTCATGCGCACGCAGCAATGGCTGCCCCTCAATCCGCAAGGGTTGAGCAATGTGCCAGAACCCCTGGCATTCAATACCGCTGCCAGTTTCACGACGAATACCAACTGGCAGAACTACGGTGGTGAGACTACGATGAGCTACTTTACGCAGATGGTCGGCCTCGTGTTTCACAATTTCACCTCGGCAGCCATCGGCATTGCCCTGGCGATTGCGGTGGTACGCGGGCTAACACGACGTAGCGCACAACATCTGGGTAACTTTTATATTGACCTGACCCGTTGTATCCTGTACATCCTGCTGCCGGTCTCGATTATTGGGGCCCTGTTTTATGTGTCGCAAGGCATGCCACAAAACTTTAATGCGTACACAATCGTTCACACACTGGACGGGCAACTACAGACAATTGCGCAGGGGCCTATCGCCTCGCAGGAGTGGATTAAGGACTTCGGGACAAATGGTGGTGGTTTCTTCAACGTGAACGCAGCCCACCCCTATGAGAATCCTAATGCATTCACAAACCTGGTGATACTGGTCTCGATCTTCTCCATTCCGGCGGCATTGTTCTATGTCTTCGGCAAGATGGCTGGCGACATGCGGCAAGGCTGGGGGTTGTGGATCGTCGGTGCCATTCTGTTTGCCGTCGGTATAGCAGTAGCACTGCCTGCGGAACAAGCGGGCAATCCCTTGCTCAATCAGTATGGCGTGAATCAGCAAGTCACTGCTACGTCGGCAGGTGGCAATATGGAAGGCAAAGAGGTGCGCTTCGGCATCACCGACTCGGTGCTCTTCGCGGTCGTCACGACTGATACCTCGTGTGGTGCGGTCAATAGCTTCCACGATAGTTACACGCCAATAGGTGGACTTATCCCTCTCACCAACATAGCATTGGGTGAGCTGGTCTTTGGCGGTGTAGGTTCGGGCTTATATGACTTATTAGTGTTCGCTATCTTGGCGGTCTTTATCGCCGGACTGATGGTCGGACGCACACCGGAATACCTAGGGAAAAAGATTGAGCGCAAAGAAATCATGATGTCGGCTCTCGCTATCCTGATCCTTCCCGCCTCCATTCTGGGCTTTTCGGCGGTAGCCGTCGTGCTACCACAAGGCCTTTCCAGCATCCTGAACGCGGGTCCACATGGGCTTTCAGAAATTCTGTACGCCTACACCTCCGCCAATGGGAACAATGGTTCAGCGTTCGCGGGCTTGACCGGCAACACCCCGTTCTACAACTGGACGTTGGGCATGGCAATGTTGATTGGACGTATTATGTTCGTCATTCCCATCATGGCTCTGGCAGGCTCGCTGGTGAAAAAGCGAGTTGTTCCAGCTGGTCTGGGAACCTTCCCCACCACGGGTGTCCTCTGGGTCACGCTCCTCATCGGAGTGATTATTATTGTCGGCGCGCTCACCTACTTTCCGGCCTACTCGTTGGGACCGATTGTAGAGCACTTGCTGATGTTACAGGGAAAGACATTCTAACATGACAACTGAAATGCAAACCCAATCAACACAACAACCACCAGAGCCAGAAGAGGTGCAGGCATCACGTCGCAAGGGCGAGCTCTCGATATTCGATGGCAAGATTGTGCGACAGGCGACAATTGACTCTTTCAGAAAGCTCAACCCACGGGTACAGCTCAAAAACCCGGTGATGTTCGTCGTTGAGGTAGGAAGTGTCGTCACAAGCATTGAGTTTGTGCGCCTGCTGTTTACCCAACCGAGTGGGGCATTCACACGGACAGCATTGACATCTGAGACGATTTTCGTGCTGGCAGTCGCTATATGGCTATGGTTTACAGTCTTGTTCGCTAACTTCGCCGAAGCAATGGCGGAGGGGCGCGGCAAGGCACAGGCCGATACACTACGGAAAGCACGTACAAGCACCACAGCCAAACGTCTAGTAAGCCAGGACCGCTACGGAAAATTTGCAGAGGTCACGGCACCAGAACTGCGCAAGGGCGATCTCGTCCTGGTCGAAGCTGGCGATGTGATCGCCGGTGACGGTGAGGTGGTCGAAGGTGTAGCATCGGTCGATGAGTCAGCCATCACGGGTGAGTCGGCTCCTGTCATCCGCGAGAGCGGCGGTGACCGCAGTGCTGTCACGGGCGGCACGCGTGTGCTCTCAGACTGGATAATCGTAAAAATTACAGCGAACCCCGGTGAAACCTTCTTGGATCGCATGATTGCGCTCGTTGAAGGAGCTAATCGTCAGAAGACGCCAAATGAGATTGCGCTGAACATCTTGCTGGCAAGCCTGACCATTATCTTCGTACTGGTCTGCGTCTCACTAGAGCCGTTTGCCATCTATTCTGGCAATGCTGTCTCGATCACCACACTGATCGCGCTGCTGGTCTGTCTTATTCCAACAACGATTGGCGGTTTACTTTCTGCTATCGGTATCGCGGGTATGGACCGCATGGTACAGCGCAACGTGCTGGCAATGAGCGGACGTGCCGTAGAAGCGGCGGGCGATGTGGATGTGCTGCTGCTGGATAAGACCGGCACCATCACAATCGGCAATCGTCAGGCGAGCCGCTTCGTCCCCTTGGCAGGGGTCGACGAGCAAGAGTTAGCACAGGCAGCTCTGCTCTCCAGTCTGGCGGATGAGACACCGGAAGGACGCTCGATAGTCACGCTGGCAAAAGAGCGGTATGGACTGTCTGATGCCACATCTGCGAACGCGACCTTCATTCCATTCACCGCAACCACACGTATGAGCGGTGTGGACATGGAAGGCAGCAATGGCACAGGGGTAACGCAGTCAATCCGTAAAGGAGCTGGTGACTCGGTGGCCCAATATGTCGCTGAACATGGCGGCAAGACAAGCAACGAGTTAAAAACGATTGTGGACGATATCGCCAAGCTAGGTAGTACGCCCCTTGTCGTTGCCGAGATTGTCAGTGCCAACGGAGCAAGCGAAAAAGCACGCGTCTTAGGTGTGATCGAACTGAAAGATATCGTGAAACGCGGCATGACCGCCCGTTTCGATCAGCTACGTAAGATGGGCATCCGCACCATCATGATTACGGGCGACAATCCACTCACAGCCGCTGCGATTGCGAAAGAAGCTGGAGTTGATGACTTCCTGGCACAGGCAACGCCAGAAACCAAGATGAAGCTCATTAAGGAGCAGCAGCTTGGTGGCCGTCTAGTAGCCATGACGGGTGATGGCACGAACGACGCCCCCGCACTGGCCCAAGCAGATGTTGGCTTGGCGATGAATACGGGCACACAAGCGGCTAAGGAAGCCGCGAACATGGTCGATCTTGACTCTAACCCGACCAAACTGATCGAGGTGGTAGAGGTCGGCAAGCAACTTTTAATCACGCGTGGTGCGTTGACGACCTTTAGCATCGCGAATGACGTTGCCAAGTACTTCGCGATCATTCCGGCAGCGTTCGCCGTCACCTATCCACAACTGAACTCCTTGAATATCATGAGATTGGCAACGCCACATAGCGCCGTCCTTTCCGCTGTGATCTTCAACGCGCTCATTATCATTGTATTAGTTCCGCTGGCATTACGCGGCGTCAAATATCGACCGATTGGGGCGGGAATGTTGCTCCGTAATAACCTGTTAATCTATGGCCTGGGTGGAATTATCATTCCCTTCCTCGGCATTAAGATCATCGATCTGATTTTGCAGGTTTTGCATTTGACCCTCTAAGCAAAGACGTTGACGCGAGGATTTGTCTCATCTATGCGGGGAACCGCACCCTGGACGCGATGAATCTGGTTCCTACACTCCACCTCTGTTTTAGGCACAGGGCGAGAGATCCACAAAGGTGAGGCAGACCCTCGCTACGATGATAGGCCAAGAGAAGAGAGATCGAAAGAAAGTGAAGGAAAGACTATGAATGCATCACCAGCCGAGGTAGAGACCTCAACGGCCAGCCCACGTCGCGTGACGCCGTGGACCTACTTACGGCCTGCAATTGCGATGACGATACTGTTCACGATTATCACTGGTTTTCTGTATCCAGGTCTTGTCACAGGGATAGCACAAGTCATTTTTCCCTATCAAGCGAATGGCAGTTTACACACGGTGAATGGGAAGGTGATCGGCTCCGACCTGATCGGCCAGTACTGGACCTCCACGAAATACTTTCATGGGCGGCCCTCGGCAACGACCGATCCTTCGACCAGTTCACCAGCACCATATGCGGCAAATAACTCGTCGGCCTCGAATATTGGACCAACGAACGGCCAACTCATTAATGGCAATGGCTCACAGGTAACGATTGGCGCGGGCACGCCCGTTCCGGCGGGTGCCACACCAGTGGCCGGGCAGAAAAACACGTACGCTGTCCCTGGCACCTATCAGGGTGTTAAAAATTATGCGGATCAGTTTCGCCAAGAAAACGGCCTAGCAGCCAACACGCCGTTGCCATCGGATATTGTTACGGCCTCTGGTTCAGGCTTAGACCCCGACATCTCTGTCGCAGCCGCACTCTTGCAGGTGCAACGTATCGCCACGGCACGCGGTATCAGCGCGGACACGGTGCGTAATCTGGTGAATAGTAATATTCATGGGCGTTTCCTGGGCATCTTTGGCGAACCCTATATTGATGTCTTGGAACTGAATGTGGCACTTGATGGTTTGAAATAGGAGCAATAGAGAAGAGATAAAGAAGCGATAGAGGCACACCATGAGCCGATCTTCTGCCAACCACCAGCCAGAGGAGGAGCGTCCCGATCCCGAGACGCTCCTTTCCCGCTACCATCTACATGACAATGAGCAAACGGAAGTGACACCTGCGTCTCCCGCTGCGACGGACCCAGCTTACCCGCAAGGGCAGCGCACACTGAGACGCGGGCGACTACGTATTTACCTCGCGGCAGTCGCAGGCTCAGGAAAAACCTATGCCATGCTCAATGAAGGGCATCGACGCGAGGCACGCGGTGCTGATGTCGTGATAGGATACGTCGAAACGCACCGACGGACACAAACCGAGGCGCAGATTGGTGATCTCGAGGTGATACCCCGTAAAAAGGTGACCTACCGAGGCGTAACGCTAGAGGAGATGGATACTGAAGCTATTCTGGCACGGCAACCACGTGTCGTGCTCGTGGATGAACTGGCACATACCAACGCGCCCGGCTCGAAGCACGCCAAACGCTATCAGGATGTAGAGGAATTGTTGGCCGCGGGTATCCATGTCGTGACGACGCTCAATATCCAACACCTGGAGAGCTTGAATGATCTGGTCGCCAGCATCACTGGCGTGCGCGTACGCGAAACCTTGCCCGACCGCATCCTCGACGAGGCCGATGAGGTAGAGCTTATTGATATTTCGCCACACGCCTTGCGCCAGCGTATGCAACACGGCAATATCTACCCCAAAGACCGTATTGAACCGGCACTCAACAACTTCTTCCGCGAGGGCAACCTGACCGCCTTGCGTGAACTGGCCCTGCGGCGCGTGGCGGAAAAAACAGAGTCACAGCTACAACACTATATGAATCAGCATGGCATCAGCAAGCTGTGGCCTGCCAGCGAACGAGTCCTGGTAGGCTTCGATTCACGCCCACATACTCGCCAAGTCCTGCGCGATGCCTGGCGACTGTCGCATGGCCTGCATGCCAACTTGATCGCTGTCTATATTCAACCGGAGGGCTATCGAGCCTGGACAGGTAAGATGTTCAACATCTTGCGCTACAGGGGTGATCTACGAAAACGACAAGAGGAGGCGCAGCAGCGTCTGGAGGAACATGTGTTGCTCGCGGAAGACCTGGGTGCTGAGGTCATTCGCACGCAGAGCGATGATATCGCGAAAAAACTCATCGAGGTCGCGAAGGAGCATCAGGTGACGCAGCTCGTGCTCGGTCAGCCCTCTCGTAGCCGTTGGGAAGAGATTATACGTGGCTCTATTATCAACCGCTTGTTACGTCTGAGCAAAGGTATCGACATTTATCTTGTCCCACGTAGTGACGACTAGGACATTGAGACTATTTGCGGCGACATCACGCACCAGTCAGATGCAGACGGAGGACCTATGCCAACACTCTACAGGCCAGGACAGGAAATTGACCACTATAAAATCTTGCGCTTGCTCGGCAAAGGCGCGGCCAGTCGCGTCTACGCAGCACGCGACCTGCGGACAGAGCAAGAGGTAGTACTCAAGTTTCCCACCGACGATATTATTGGTGGGTCTGCCGTCTATGAACGCTATAGGCGCGAGGCAGAGATCGGGCAACTGCTGGATTCGCCGCTTTTGCAGGGACATATAAACAGTGGTGAGCAACGTAGTACTGAATATCTCGTACTCGAATATATGCAAGGCAAAACGCTGCGCGAAGTGATGATAGAACAGGCACCCACACTGCTACCAAGAGCAGAGGCCGTTGCTCTTATCATTCGCGTCTGTGAGGCAGTCGCTTATGTTCACGCAAAGGGCATCATTCATCAGGACATTAAACCTGACAATATCTTCCTACTGGAAAACGGCGATATTTTAGATGCTCTGGGCAATCCGATCAAACTGTTTGATTTCGGCATCGCCATCGTACCTGAACGGGAGCGCACGCGCTGGCGCATCTTTCCGCAACTGGTCGGCACGCCAGACTATATGGCACCGGAGCGTTTACAGGGCAAAACGGGTACGGTGTCCTCAGATGTATACGCGGTGGGCATTGTCTTATATGAACTGCTATGTGGGCGCACACCTTTTCAAGAAATAGATGGCTTTGCCTTCGTCAGCCAGCACGTCTCGCACGATCCGCCGGATATCTTGCGCTTTCAGCCAGACCTTTCGCCCGCATTGGCCAGCGTGGTGATGCACGCGATTCGCCGTAACCCTGACAAACGGTATTCCTCTTTACACAAAATGAAGTATGATTTATGCCATCTTGAGGGTGTGGTACCGACGCGCTACGTTGCTGACCGCCCATTGCTGGGGAGAAGTTATCGCATGATTTTCCGTATCGCCTTTGTCGTATTGATCATCTTCATCTTGCTGATCTCGCTTGGCGTGCTGGCTCAAATTGCACATCACGCGGCACGATGAGGGGAGAGCAACGCGAAAACATGCGTTGCTTACAAAATCGTCTTTAAGGTTTCCATGCTGATATTTGCTCCACATAACACCACAACAACTGTCTTTTCGCGAAACCTTGCTGGCGTTTGGAGTAGAGCGGCGAGTGGGACACCTGCTGCACCCTCAATCAGCAGATGGTGTGCTTCGATACATAGGCGCATTGCCTGGCGAATCTCTTCCTCTGAGACAAGCATATAATCATCAACAAGCCGCTGACAGAGTGGAAACGTGATCGCATTTGGTTCGATGCCGCCAGCCGTGCCATCTGAAAGGGTTGGCAGCGACTCCATGTCGAGCAGCTGTCCCGCTTGTACGGATTTTGCCATCACCGGGGAATGCTCTGGTGAGCAGCCAATCACCTTGGTGCCACGAAAAACGGTCTTTATATACTCTGCAATGCCAGAGATCATGCCTCCTCCTCCCAGAGCAGCTAACACCACGTCAACATCCTCGATCTGGCGGCAGAGTTCTACGGCAATCGTGCCCTGTCCCCCAATGACGTGCTGGTCATTGTAAGGGGAAACATAGACCATCTCATGCTGCTCGGCATAGGAGCGGGCATATTGCTCTGTGATGACACAATCATTGCCCCAGAAGCGTAATTCTGCCTCATATTGACGAATAGCTGCTATCTTCGTCGAGGCGGTATCTTCTGGCACGAAGATGACTCCTAGCATCTTAAGCGTATGCAGACCAAAGGCAACAGCAAGCCCATGATTGCCAGATGAGGCTGTTACCACGCCCTTTGCTCTTTGCTCCGCTGTCAGCGACAGCAAGGCGTTCATGGCACCACGCACCTTGAATGAGCCTGTATACTGGGTATTTTCCAATTTCAAGAAGACACGGCCTCCTGTCAGCTTGCTCAAAAGCTCGGAAAATTCGAGAGGTGTGGTGCGAATGTAGGGCCGTATCCTGTGTTCGGCCTGTAAGATGTCCTGTAAAATGTTCATGACAGTCCTTTTCTAAGATACAATGCGGCAGCAGGGATTTAGAACAGGTTCATCTGTCTCATCGCCCTATGCCCATCTAACAGTATATATGGTGCGGCCTGTTCGGGGGCAGAAATATGCAACTTTCGCAGGTGTGATAGGTCGCTAATACGCCCCTGGCGTCGCGCCTGCATAATCGCTTTTGCTGACACAGGGCCAATGCCTGGGATGCGCAGCAGTTGCTCACGAGTGGCAGTCATGATTTCAACAGGAGCCTCGCGCAAATAGCGTTCGGCCCATGCACGCTTCGGATCCATCTCTAAGAGCATGTTGCCATCGTTTAGGAAAGGCAGGTCTTCTACACGCCAACCGTAGTCACGCAGCAAGAAGCTGGCCTGATAGAGGCGATGTTCGCGTAGAGGGTCGGTTGGTGTCAGGTGCTCGAAGGGGGTTTGTATGACGGGGCTGAAACCAGAGTAGTAGGCACGTGTCAGTCCCGCATCGCGATAGAGGCGAGCACTGAGCGAGAGCAGTTCTTGATCGGTGTCGCCGACCGCTCCCACGACGAATTGTGTCACGGTACCTGCTAGTTTCTCGTAAGGATGGCTGCGGCGTATCTGCTCCGCACCTTGTAGCATGGAAAGCAGTTCGCGCTGAAAATCCTTCTTGGGAGCCAGTGCGTTTAGGCGTTCCTGCGTTGGCCCTTCCAGATTGACTGAGACGCGATCAGCCAATTGCATGATGCGGTAGAGTTGGTCGTGTTCTATACCAGGCATGATTTTGAGATGCAAGTACCCGCGATAGTGATAGCGATGACGCACGATCTCGGCGGTGGCGATGATTTTGTCTTGCGTGGTGACGCTTCCCTTGATGATGCCCGACGACAGGAACATGCCTTCGACTTTGCCCGCCCGCTGCAATGTATCGAGGCCACCAGCTAACTCGTCGGGAGTGAAGGTGAGACGCTTCATCTTGCTGCGTCCAGCGCGAAAGGGGCAATAGTAGCAGTTGCGTTCGCAAGCAGTTGTGACCATGGCCTTTAGGATGTTTTTCTTACCCGTTGGCGTTGACACATTGGTGATGCACTCGTCCAGACTGTGTGACTGGTATGGGGCATGACGCCGCTCCTGTTGTGGCTTGTCACCAACAGGCTCAAAGGCGGCGGCATCACCCATGAGGGCAAGTTTGGTCATGGTGTCAGGCAGTGTTTGTATCAGCATGTGTTCAGTATACAGAACCTATGTTCTAGCTGTCAACGGTTATCGTTCGGTAACATTTTCATTTGACTGGACACGATGTTGATCTGAACTACTTGTCCCGTGTGTTTGCACATACCTAAACATCATGCTATTCTATCAACAAAAGCAGCGAATATTCCCTAGCAAGCATGTGACGGAGGGATTACCATAGCTACCACACACGCAAGCATACAATTTCATATGAGTGAGGACGATAGGCAACGTCTGAAAGGATTGCCTTGGCCGTTTCCCCTAGAGGAGTGGGCGACACAAGGAGTTAATCTACTCATTATTCGCCGTGGCGAGTCACGACACCCGGTGGTGTTTGTGGAGAGAGAGGGAACGCGCTACGCTATCAAAGAGACGACACCACATATGGCAGAGCGTGAGATACGTAGCCTACATGAGATTGAGCGGCGCGGCATTCCCACGCTTGCCGCTACGGGTAGCGTGACCGTGCCAGCCCCGCCTATCGCGCTGGATGTACCCAAGGTTGGCGGCATTACGCAATACGTTAGTGGAGATCGTGGCTATACCATCACGCGCCTGGCTCCCCGTGTCGTGCCGCATGTATTGCTTTATCGCATACCTTTTACGAAGCGCACCAAGCAACGACTATTATCGGCGATTGCGGTATTGATGATAGAGTTGCATGAACATGGTGTTTTCTGGGGCGACCCATCACTAGCAAATGTGCTGATACGCATTGATGGGCGACGCATTCTGGCAATCATGGCAGACGCGGAGACGGCGGAACTTTTTCCCGGACCCGTCAGCGATGGCTTACGCGAACAGGACCTGGCTTCCTTTGGCGAGTCGCTTTCCTGGCAGGCGGAGGATTTGCGCCAAGCACGTAACTTGCCTGAAGACACACAGGTGATTAGTGAAGCGGATTTTCACTACTTTAACCGACGCTATCACTGGCTACGCCGTGAGCACGCGCTGATCTCCACGAGCACGAGCACTAACACACTTTATCAATTGGAACACTTTCTGCGTGGCGTCAACCGTTGGGGCTATTCCTTGTTGGACACAACGGGACACACACTTCAGCAACTCACCACCGTACTACCAGGATGGCATGAGCGACGTATTCACGAATTGTTGCATATCAGTGTGCCCCGTATCTATGCACGCCGCTTTTATGGCATGATACTGGGACATCAAGCCTTGATGAGCCAGCATGAAGGAAAAAATGTGAGTGTGGAAGAGGCGGCCCAGAACTGGTATACGCATTACCATCTGCCAACAATTTTGCTCTTACGCACCCATCTCGCCAGTGGTCAGGACCCTATGCGGGCATACTTTGCAATTATGGATCACAAATGGAAACTGAGCAAAAAGGCTGGCTATGAGGTGCCGCTTGACGAGGCTATTCTCGATTGGTCCATGCAAGAGGCAGACACAGGCAACCTGGGCAGCATTGACCCGGCCATGATGGTAAAGTGGTGGCGCGAACTTGAGCCAGCGGCAGAGGTGTTAGAGCCAAAACTGATTGAAAGCGAAGAGCTAGAACCGCTACTCTCCACTGGCGAGAAGCCGCTGGTGCGCTTGGATCAAACAGAGCTAGCACAGAAACTTCCAGAGATACTCGAACAAAGTAAAGATGGATAATCATGAAAAACAAGGGTCATTGCTGGCCCTTGTTTTTCGTTGTTTGCTTCCTACAGTTCTTCTGCAGCTTCTACTTCTTCGACTTCCTCAATATCCTCTACGCCTTCAATCTCGCCTACCTTGTAGGAGACCATGTTGCCGCGAATTTGATCTTCGATAGCACCAGCAACATCGCTGTTCTGACGTAAAAACTCTTTCGCGTTCTCGCGACCCTGGCCGAGACGAATATCGCCAACGGTAAACCAAGCACCGCTCTTCTTGACAAGGCCCATCTCCAGGCCGAGGTCAATCAGTCCACCTTCGCGGGAAATACCCTCGCTATACATGATATCGAACTCGGCTGTCTTAAAGGGAGGGGCAACCTTGTTCTTGACCACGCGCACACGGGTGCGATTGCCAACCACATCTTGACCCTGTTTGATCGAGTCTGTGCGGCGAATATCGAGGCGCACCGAGGCATAGAATTTGAGAGCCTTACCGCCCGCTGTTGTCTCAGGGTTGCCGAACATGACGCCGACCTTCTCACGAAGCTGGTTGGTGAAGATGACCGAGGTTTTCGAGGTACTGATAGCACCTGTCAACTTACGCATGGCCTGGCTCATCAAGCGTGCCTGTAGGCCGACATGCGAATCACCCATCTCGCCTTCGAGCTCGGCACGTGGGGCAAGCGCAGCTACCGAGTCAACGACGACGACATCAATTGCGTTGCTGCGAACCAGGGCGTCAAGGATTTCCAACGCCTGCTCACCTGTATCCGGCTGCGAGATGAGGAGATTATTAGTATCAACCCCACACTTGGCGGCATAAGCAGGATCCAGCGCGTGTTCGGCGTCGACAAATGCGGCGAAGCCACCAGCGCGTTGTGCGTTCGCAATAATATGCTGACACAACGTTGTCTTACCAGATGACTCAGGGCCGTAGATTTCGGTAATACGCCCACGCGGAATGCCACCAATACCTAACGCGATATCGAGCGCAACAGAACCAGTTGAAATGGCCTCAACATGAATTTTGGCGGCATCACCCAATTTCATAATCGCACCTTTTCCAAAGCGACGTTCAATCTGCGCGAGCGTTAGATCTATAGCCTTTTCACGTTCGCTCATACCGGCAGTGTTAGTGGTGCTGGTAACTGCAGCAGCCTTTTCTTTCTTACTCGTTGCCATTGTTTGTAACAGGGTGTGAGACACAGAAGACATAGGGTTATCAGCGTGCTTCAGCAGCCCTGTTTCCTCCTTTTTGCGATGCTCCCCACAAGAGGGATAAAATTCATTCTAACGCTTGTAGCCACGGCGATAGACGATAGGGTATTGAGATAGTTTCTGCCCTTCGTGTCGACAGTGCCAAACCTGTCGATACGATTATCTCCCGCTTGTTGCTACACGTATCTATTCTTTGGCACAGGCGAAAAGTCGGAAATAGGCACTCTCCCCGCCTACATCCTGTAAGTAGAACAATTGTACCATGAGTCCATGGGTGTGTCAATATAGGATGTCATCATGGTCATTGCCAAAATAATCTGGCAGCAGCGAAGCGCGCTACAGGCCCGTAGGGGCGAGCGCCCCGTCCCTGTCGACGAATCGGCCTCCCAACGGGTACGAGGGCGCGATAAATCTCGCCCCTACATTTCGCGGCGGCCTTCTAGGGCGCGGCTCAGAGTTGCTTCGTCTGCGTATTCGAGATCGCCGCCATTGGGTAGGCCGCGACCAAGCGATGTCATACGCGGTAACTTTCCACCCAGGCGTTCCTTGATGGTCTTTTGTAGGGTGCCTGCGGTGTAGTCTCCCTCAAAGCCGGGATTGGTTGCGAAGATGACCTCATGCACTTCCCCACTCAGCAAGCGTTTGAGCAATTCATCGGCACGAATATCTTTCCAACCAATACCATTGATGGGCGATAATGCACCGTGCAGGACATGGTAGAGGCCCTTATAGGCACTCGTTTTTTCCAGTGCCAGCACGTCTAGCGGCTCTTCAACCACACAGATGATATCCTGGTCACGACTTGGGTTGCTACAAATCAGACAGGGATCGGCTTCTGTGATATTAAAGCAGCGCGAACAGTAGACGATGCTCTCCTTGACGCGCATGATGGCTTCGGCCAGATGACGGGCATCATCAGTGGTGCCGCGCAGGATATGAAAGGTCAGGCGCTGGGCTGTTTTGACTCCTACGCCTGGCAACTTTGAAAATTCCTCAACCAGGGCTGCGACTGGCGGTGCAATATCGCTCATGTTTTAAAATCCTGGCATCTTCATACCGCCCATAGCATTGCTGAGGAGTTGCTGTTGTGCCTCAGTAGCTTTATCAAAGGCATCCTTGGCAGCGGAACGGACCATGATTTCAAGTTCATTGATTTCGTCCGCGCTAAAGGCCTCGGGGTCGATCTTGACATCAAGGATCTCAAACTTGCCGCTGATGGTAATCGTCACGGCTCCGCCACCGGAGGTGCCGATAAACCTTTTGGCTTCCAACTCTTCTTGCATCTTCATGACGCGCTGTTGCGCCTTTTGCAGTTCACGCATGTTCATAACTGGGGTTTCTCCTTACTTTGGATAGACTTCTTTAATACTGGCTTTAAATATGCGCACGACTTCTTGAACGACTGGATCGTTCTTTGCCTTTTGTGACAAAACCTCTATACGTGTCTCCTTGGGAGCACTGGTATTCCCAGTAGCAGGAACGGGTCCACTACTCTCTCTATTCTCTCTCACTACGTTCGTTCTGGCAAGTGGGGTTGGTGGCGCAGCTTGCTCATGAACCGTTGGTGCCGGAGCTGGTGTTGCTTGTTGCTCACGTGGCTCAGGTTTGTGCAAGGGCATCGTCTCTGGGCCACGCGCGCTAGGAGTACGCGGTGGCTCCGTGGGAGGCCGTTCACGATACGCAGATTGCGCGGGTGGAGACGCGGTTTGATTTGAGGCACGCATACCTGTATCACGTGGCGTCATACCCGCAGGCGGTGGAATGGTCGGTTTTTGCCCAGAGGTTGTACCTGGCGGCAAAATTTTCACACGGCATTCTTGATTCAGTTCCATTTTCAATGCCCACTCGATATATTTGTCACGCTCTGCTTTTTGTAGCATATCATAATGAAACTTTGCATTTGCCTTTATGACTAAAACAGGTATCTCTTTCGTCCCTTCAACAGCAAGCAATGAATAATCATTGAGGACAGCGGCTACTAAGGCTCCATCTTTCTTTGTTTTGATGCGCCGCTTCACCATCTCCCACACATCTTTGACCTCTTGCAATGTCATTGTTGGCAGGTCAGCTAGCTGGCTGTTTGTTGCATCCACGGCTGGTGTTGCAGCTGACAGATCAGTAGTGATTAGCTCGGCTGGCTGGATGTTTATCGCAGCTGATGCTACGGTGGTAGGAGCGGGCGATGCTGCTCCTTCAAACTCGTCTTCATCCTCTGTATACGAAAGGGCATCCCACTCTGGCAACTCCGCTACCAGTTCTTGTGGCTCTCTCTGTGATGGCGTGTTTTTTTCAGTAGCTGAGACAGGTATTGGTGGCACAGCTTGTTCATTGGCGGCTGAGCCTTGCACGTGTGTTACAGGCACCTCTGGTAGTGTGTGCGGTAGTTCTTGTGCTGGTGCCGATGGCTCCTGGGTAGGTGAAGCTGGTGGCGTTGGATGCGTTGCCTGCTGAGATGGTGCTGTAGGTCGGGGTTGTGCTGCTGCCATGGTGGGCTGCTGCCTAGGATGGCTAGCAGCAGCCATTGGACGTGCCGTGGGCGTAGGAGCTGGTGTAGTGGGAGTAGTGGGAACGGCTCCAGCAGAGCTAGGCTGCACACGACGATGCAGTTCAAGACACGCGAGCAAAGCCAGTTCCAGGCCAAGTTGTGGTGTTCCCTGATTCTTCTGCATCAGTTCATTCTGCGCGAAGATACGCGCACACTCGGTTAGCTCTTCCAGGTTGAACAATTGCATGACTTGCTGTATCTCACGCACCTCGTCTTCGGTACGATCCAGAATGGTGGCGATATCCGCGCCAGCCTTTGCCAGCATAAGGGCACGCCAGTATTCGGCGATCTGGTTGTTGATTTGCCGTAGATCAGCACCGGCTTCGGCCAGTTCGTGAATGAGATGTAAGCCACCTGCACTGTCGAGCTGCGCGATATGCGAGACGAATTTTTGAATGGCACGCGGATCAGCCACGCCGAGCATCGCTTGCACCTGTGTCAGCGCGATCGCTTGCCCTGAGTAGGCAATGGCCTGATCGAGCAGGCTGAGGGCGTCACGCATGCCACCGGCAGCTGCTCTGGCAATCAGTTCTGCGGCACCACCCTCGATCGCCACATGTTCCTGCTCGGCGACATAGTTCAGGTGAGAAACAATCTGCCGCGTGGTGATGCGTTTGAAATCGAAACGCTGGCACCGTGAGAGGACGGTTGGCAACATCTTATGGACATCGGTGGTAGCCATGACGAAAATAGCGTGTTTGGGAGGCTCTTCCAGCGTCTTGAGCAAGGCGTTAAAGGCCTCGGTGGTGAGCATGTGGGCTTCGTCAAGGATGTATACCTTATATTTCCCCACAGAAGGCGGCATCATCACCTTTTCGCGCAGTTCACGAATGCTATCGATACCACGGTTCGAGGCGGCGTCAATCTCGATGACATTAAACGAATTGCCAGATGTGATCTCGCGGCACTGCTGGCAAACATTGCAGGGTTCGCCATCCTTCGGGTTAAGGCAGTTGATAGTTTTGGCGAGCAGGCGGGCGGTGCTGGTTTTGCCCGTTCCTCTTGGGCCAGTGAAAAGGTAGGCGTGTGATGGATTGCCTTGAGCGAGTGCATTTTTGAGCGTGCGTACAATTGCCTCTTGACCAACGAGGTCAGAAAAGGTTTGCGAACGCCATTTGCGGTAGAGCGATTGTGAGGTCATGATACAACTCCCGCTACTATTCCTCATGCGGGCCATTAGTAGGGGCATGATTGATCACGCCCTGCTATTGATTACGCCCAAGCCAGATAGAAAAGCCCAAAGATCGTGAAAAAGGCATAGGAAAGCCGATTTTCGCCCGGCCCTGCCGGTCGGCATAATCAGGCACCCCTACGGCACCCGAAGAGGCTGCATACCGTTGCTCCCTCACAGGCCTAGCGGGGTTTTGCAAACATTCGTCGCGCAGGACCCAATTACGCCGACCGACAGGGCCGGAAGAAAATCGGCTTAACTCTCTACAAGGTCACGCTCTTGAAGATGGAACCATTGTACACCTTTTCGCCCTTCCTGTCAAGAAATATATTTGCTGATCAGCAGGTTATATTTCTCTTTTGTCTCCGCCGGAATGAGCTTGGCATCGGTGAGAATCGCGCTGGCAAGCGCATGTGAGCAGTCACAGGCAAGCGTTGCGCGATCAGCAGGAATCTGCTGTGCCACGCTTTGCAGTATGCGTTGCGCATTAGAAACGTTGGCGAAGAGATTGCCAATCACCATCTCAACCGTGACTGATTCCTCGGTCTCGTGCCAGCTATCATAGTCGGTGGCGCAGGCGATAGTGGCATAGCATAGTTCGGCCTCACGTGCCAGCTTTGCCTCTGGCAGGGCGGTCATGCCAATGATGTCCATGCCCCATTTGCGATAGACACGCGATTCAGCTCTAGTCGAGAAGAGCGGCCCTTCCATACAGACATAGGTGCCACCCGCATGCACTTTGACATCTCCCAAGGCGCGTGCGGAGTCTAAGAGCAATTTGCTGAGCGTCGGGCAGAATGGGTCGGCAAAGGTACAATGCACGACCATGCCGTTTTCAAAGAAGCTGTTCACGCGGCTCTTGGTGCGGTCAAATAACTGATCGGGAATAATCAGGTCACGCGGAGCGATATCTTCGCGCAAGCTGCCAACGGCACTAACCGAGATCACATATTCGACGCCGAGGCTTTTCAAGGCCCAGATATTGGCACGCGCAGGAATCTCGGTCGGGCTGATGCGGTGGCCACGCCCATGACGTGGCAAAAAGGCCATGGAGACGCCATTGACGTTGCCTATAGTAATCACATCGCTTGGATCACCAAAGGGCGTCTGCACCTTGACCTCTTCGACCTCGGTCATGCTCTCCATGCGATACAGTCCGCTACCGCCGATTACGCCAATCATTGCCTGTGGCATATACACGCTCCTTTTATACAATGATCCTGACATATTTACGCTTGCCAAATTTGAGAATGGCTCCATGCTGGGCCGGAACCGTTTCCTCGGCACTATGCACACGCTGCTCTTCGCCCTGCTCACCCTGTAGGAAGAGCGAGACGCCACCTTGCTTGATAATGTTTCGCGCCTCGTTGCGACTGCTCGCGAGTCCAGCGGCAACCACGAAGTCAACCACATTCGTTGCTTCTGTGAGGGCATATTCAGGGATGTCGGTTGGCAGTTTACGCTCGGAAAACTGGCGAATAAAGGCATCCTGCGCCTCTTGTGCCTCTGGCGCGCTGTGGAACTCGGTGACGATCTCGCGTGCCATACGCAGCTTGACATCACGCGGGTTAAGCGTACCCTCGGCCATTTTGTGGTCAAACTCGTCTAGTTCAGCGTCATCGACCTCGGTCAGGGCCTCGAAGTAGGTGCGCATGGTCTGGTCGGGTAGCGACATCAGTTTACCAAACATGTCCCGTGCGGGAGCGGTCATGGCGATGTAGTTGTCCAGCGACTTGCCCATCTTCTTGACGCCATCAAGCCCAACGATGAGATTCACGGTCAGGATCTGCTGTGATGGTTGCCCAAAGCGTGGTTGTATCTCGCGACCTACCAGCAGGTTGAAGGTCTGGTCGGTGCCACCAATCTCCACGTCTGACTGTAGGGCAACTGAGTCGTAGCCTTGCAGCAGGGGGTACATGAACTCGGAAAGGTAGATTTCGATACCACTGCGGTAACGGTTCTGGAAATCGTCACGCTCTAGCATCTGTGCCACGGTCTTATGGCCGAGCAGTTTGATAGCATCGCCGAGCTTGAAGGCATCGAACCATTCACTCTGGCGGCGTACCTCGGTTTGCTCACGATCTACAATCTTGTAGAACTGTTCGAGGTAGGTTGCGGCGTTCGCGTTGACCTGCTCTTCCGTCAAGGGTTTGCGGGCCTCGACGCGCCCACTGGGGTCGCCCAGACGTGCGGTCCAGTCACCAATGACCACCACGGCGCGATGGCCCAGACGTTGGAACTGGCGCAATTTGCGGAAGACCACGGCATGCCCAATGGTCAAATCATAATGGGTCGGGTCCACACCCAGTTTTACCCGCAGTGGCTGACCCTTATTGCCCTCCAAGAGCAGACGGCGCAGGTCGGTCTCTTTCTCGACCTGTGCGACGCCTCTTTTGAGCAGGTATTCAATATCTTTCGATGCTGGCATCTGTTCCACCTTCATCTTATCCAAATCACCTCATGAGGAAGTTAGAGAGTATTTTTGAGCATTGTAGCAGAATGTAGCTCTATAGTCGAGGGGATGTGACTTGATAGTGATACTATCAAAGTTTCTAACAAATTTCTTACACTTCTCCTACGTTGCTCTAATGCAGAGTGATATATACTAAAGACGTAAACAAATGAGTACACCGAACGAGGGCTGGTACCGAAAAGAGAAATTGGTAGGCGCGTTCGGTGAGAAGAACACCTCTATTCATACAAAGGAGAGAAGGAGATATCTATGGCAAACGTTTCACGTTACAATCCATTTAACGAAGTTGTTTCTTTGCGTGAAGCTATGGATCGTCTTTTTGCAGATAGTTTCATCGCACCAATATCGGCCCAGGTTGGCACGGCTCGTGGCGTAGGCGCAAACCTGTATGAGACCTCCGAAGGTTTCATTCTGCAAATTCCCATGCCGGGCGTCAAAGTAGAAGATGTTGAGATCACGGCCCAGCAAGATACGTTGAGCCTGAAGTGGACAACGAAAGTACAGGCCCCTGAAGGCGCGACAGCCATCTGGCACGGCTTCCAGTCGGGTGAGTATCAGCAGAGCTTTACGCTGCCGTTCCCGATTAATGCTGACGGTGCCGAGGCCCACTATAGCGACGGTATTCTGACGCTGAACATGCCTAAAGCCGAGCATGCCAAAGCGCGCACCGTCAAGGTGATTGCTAAATAGCTCATTACGGCGAGAACATAAGAAGTGCCTGCAAACTTGCAGGCACTTCTTATGTTCTCGCCGTAATGAATTTCAAGCCATCATCAAAAGTGCTAATATAGCGACATTGATACCTCTTTAGTTCATTTCTGATGCGACTTTTCGATAACAACTTATCCTTCACATCAGACTCCTCTGAGAAGATATCTTCTCCAAAGAAAGCCTTTTTATCGCGGCTAATAAAGCACTTTTCTTCGTCAAGTGCTCGTGACTCCAAGTCAGAAATAATAGACGAGTAAATAATGCTATCTTGAGGAGAAAGATCAAGTGCTGTCTGATATATTAACGCTTGCTGAAAGATAGGTGCATTGATCTCAATAATCCTCCCAATAACTACCATCCGCTCTACAACCGCATGAAGTGGATCAAAATCATTTTTCTGTGCTTGCTTTAAGACATCTATTAACTGTTCAACATCTAGCACAACTTTCTTGAATGCTTCCGACCTTTTTATCTGGTCAAGTGTCTTCAGAAAAGCATCGTACTGACGACGTCTTTCTCCACGTCTATGCATAACTGTTGTGAATGGCTCGCTTAAGGCAAAGCTCGGGAAAGCAAGCTCTATTTTCTTCGTTTCAGCAGATTTGAGAATAGCATCAGCAGATGAAGCTTGCTCTTGACCAAGAGCAAGCTCTAAAACAAAGTTTGATTCGACATACACAATCATGCAGCTTCACCAAAGAAGACACTAGCCCCTTTAATAGAATCGTTAAAACCAGCATGTGCCAACGTCTTCTCTGGTTCCTCAACGTATCCCTGTGGCTTTGTTGCGAGGTTTGTTAACCACTGTAACACCAGCAATTCAAGCTCAGCACCATACAGTCTGCGTGCTGGCACTCCTTCGGAATAACGTATCACTACTTTGTCCATGGGAAACTCAAGTGTTGGAGCAGCATCAAGGTCATTTGGCATTACTTCTTTCCATAAAAAACCTACCTCTTGTGAAAGCAACAAGAAATAAGGAACATTAGAGGGAAAGCCATGATTGAGCAGTGTGCGGCGCATCTCTATGGCTTCTTCGCGCGAAAGATCCTTCAAATTTTTGACTTCAACGACCGCAATAAGATTGCCATCCAGATTTTTGATGATAAGATCAGCAGGCAAAGATTGCATAACATATTCCTTCTTTATCCATAGTCAGATTGAGTATAGCTCTTATCAAACTGAGTATAGCTATTTCTTTATCGCCATGTCAACAGTTACATCGCGATTCCCTAGTGCTTGACGTACATAAGCGAAACCTCATATAACAAAGGGAAGGATAGTATCACGACACAGAAATTAGGATTACATGCAACGGACTATGACACAGGCACTTCGTTTGACTATTGGCATCTCTTTTTTTGCATTTATTCTGATCGGCATTAATGATGGCGCGGTTGGTGTGCTGCTGCCGGGAATGCAAAACACCTATCATGCAGGGAAAGACACCATCTCGCTGCTCTTTTTAGCGGGAACGGCTGGCTATTTTACGGCGTCCTTTAATAATGGCTTGCTGCTCAACAAGCTGGGCAACAGGCGATTTTTGCTGCTGGCAACTGTGATTATGGGTCTCGGCTTCGCGTTGTTGAGTAGTAGGCCACCGTTCTTGCTGCTACTGCTCGGTATTGTGCCCATCGGTTTTGGCGGGGCAATGCTCGACGCGGGCCTCAACTCATATATTGCGGGCTTGCCAAATAATACTGTTTTACTCAACAACCTGCACGCATTTTATGGCATAGGAGCCTTGCTGGGACCGCTCGTCGCTTCCTCCTTTTTAGTCATCGGGTGGGTGTGGAATACCGTCTACTTTGTGTGGATTGGCCTTACTCTTCTTGCGCTCATCGGCATTGGCATTGCCTTCCGGCGTGTAGACACGGAAGCGGCAACGCATAAAGATGGGCCAAAAGAGGATGGCAATGTTTTGGTATTGGCACTGCGCCAACGCGTGGTCTGGCTAGCGGCATTGTTTCTCGTTTTCTACGTCGGAACGGAGGTCAGCCTGGGGAGTTGGAGCTTTAGCTTTCTTACGGAGGAGCGACATGGTCAGACATTGCTCTCTGGCTGGACGGTGAGTGGCTACTGGGTGGGCTTGACATTAGGACGGTTGCTGCTTGGCAGGGTGGCACGGCGTATTGGCAATAGAAGGCTGATTGAAGCGTGCCTTGTCGGTGTGGTCGTTGGGATGTTGCTAGTGTGGTTTATCCCCCAGCTGGCGGTCTCTGCCTTTGCCCTGTGCCTGACAGGTTTTAGCCTGGGGCCGATCTTCCCCACGACGATTGCGCTCATGTCTGATGTCCTTCCCAGCCGTATCCTCTCTAGCGCAATAGGCTTTCTTGCCAGCCTCGGCAGCATGGGTGGCGCGCTCCTGCCCTGGGTAGCAGGAAACCTAGCCCAGCACTTCGGCTTATGGACGCTGCTGCCATACGTGATTGTGCTTACTGCGATCATGCTCGTGTTGTGGATAATTATACAGGCAAGACCATCACAGCGGGTAGAAGCAGTGCAATGAAACATTTCTGCTTTCGCAGAGATCAAAAAAGAGATACAATAATCAGATCATACAGAAAGCAACAAGATGTGGCGAGACATGGCTTGCTACCGAGGTCGCCATGCTCAACTTTTATAGTTGGTGGGAGAGAAAAGTAGATGGTTCATCCTTTACTTGAACAATTACGGCAGCGTCCAGTATTGTGCGACGGCGCAATGGGGACGCTGCTATTTGCACGCGGTGTTACCTATGAGCAAAGCTTCGATGTGCTCAATTTAACGCAGCCCGAACTGATACAAAATATTCATAGCGAATACATCAGCGCGGGTGCCCAGATTATCGAAACGAACACCTTTGGCGCGAACCGAGCCAAGCTGGAAGCACATAACCTGGGTGAGCGCGTGCGAGAGGTCAACCTGCGAGCTGTGAAGCTAGCACGCGAGGCACGCGAGATTTCGGGGCAACCAGTCTTTATCGCCGGTGCTATAGGCCCTAGTGGGCGTCCCTTGCAAGCACCCGATGAACAACGCCTGAGCGAACTGCGCACGATCTTCCGTGAACAGATTCACGCATTGCAAGACGGTGGTGTGGATTTGCTGATACTCGAAACCTTTTCCAACCTCGCGGAACTGCGACAGGCGGTGCTGGCTGCCAAAGAGGCAACGGGACTTCCCATCGTGGCGCAAATGAGCTTTTACGAGGATGGGCACACGCTATCCGGTCGGTCCGCTTCCCGTGTTGCCGCCGTGCTGAATGATCTCGATGTTGATGTGATGGGCGCGAACTGTAGCGTCGGGCCAGCCGCAACCCTCGATGCGCTGGAAGAGATGATTGCAGCAGTCAAACAAGAACATGCATACGGCAATTCCACCTTGCCACTCTTCTCGGCCCAGCCAAACGCAGGTCTGCCGAGGCGCATCGATAACCGCTTCTTCTATATGGCAACGCCCGATTACTTTGCCGACTATGCGCTGCGTTTTGCCAACGCCGGGGTTAACCTGATCGGCGGCTGTTGCGGCACGACACCACGCCATATCGCCGTTATGCGACAGGCTTTGGACGCTCACTTTGGCAATACAGCATCTATAACAACACTGCCACAAGAAGAACCAAGCAAGCCACAGGACATGTCTATAGGAAAGGCAACCATCGCAGGTCTGATCGAAGAAGAAACCATTCTCCCCCAACAAGGCACGAAGACGCGGCTACAAGAAAAGCTAGCGAGCAGAGAGTTTGTTGTGAGCGTTGAACTCGACCCACCAAAGGGACTCAATCCGGCGAAAATACTGGAAGGGGCGGTATTATTGCAGAAGGCTGGCGTTGACTGCATCAATATTGCCGATGGTCCGATGGCGCGTGTGCGTATGGGCTGCATCGCAATGGCACGGTTGATTCAGGACCATCTGGGCATCGAGACCATCATTCACTTTACCACGCGTGATCGCAACTTGATGGCCCTACAGTCGGAATTGTTAGGCGCACATGCACTTGGTATCCGTAATATTCTCGCCCTGACAGGTGATCCGCTCCATGTCGGCGACTATCCCAACACGACAGGCGTCTGGGATGTTAACTCTATCGGCCTCATTCAGGTGATACGCGGCATGAATGAAGGACGAGATGCGGCTGGCTCCTCCATTGGCGCACAAGCCTCGTTCCATATTGGTTGCGCATTGAATCTGAACATGACTGACGAGGAGACGGAGCACGAGATTGAGAAGTATCAGAGCAAGCTCGAAGCGGGTGCGCACTACATCATGACCCAGCCTATCTATGAACTGGCTCCGCTGGAACGTTTTTTGAGCAGGGTAGGCAAGTCTTCAATTCCTATCGTTCTGGGTTGTGTGCCTCTGCATAGTTCACGCCATGCCGAATTCTTGCACAATGAGGTTCCGGGTATGACCATTCCCGATGCTATTCGGCAGCGCATGAAGCAGGCGGGCGAGCGCGGCCCTGAAGAAGGTCTACAGATTATCCAGGAATTTTTGCTGGAAGCACGCAAGATCGTGCAGGGTGTGTATCTCATGCCCTCTTATGGACGTTACGATATCGTGGGTGAGCTGACGAAGATGCTCAAAGGGTCTACAGTTTCATAGCACGAAACGGATGGCGGGCTGCTTTCTTTCATGAACAGCTCGCCATCCGTTTCATGCTATGAAGCCCACTACAACCACTTGTTTTCTATCACACGTTCGACGACACAGGCATACATTACGCCTTGAATACCTGTGCGGCGGTACTTATCCAGGCAACTAGAGAGCACAAGCAGGCCTGTATCGCGCAGGTTTTGTCGTTTACGATACACCGACATACGCAACAGGCACTCAGCCGCGATAGCATTCTCAACTAGAGGCTGCTCCCGCACGGCAAGGCGACCAGCGGCATGGGCATCTTCCGGCATGTCATAGAACAGTCCTGACTGCATATCAAGTAGCTCTTCACAGGCAAAATGCATCAAGGCAACGGCAGTCTCCAGATAGGGCTTGTGCTCAAACCGCTCATAGGCATCCAGCAGAGCACGAGTCATCCACACTTGATCGGCTAATTGTCCGGGCAATTCGGCGTGTCCATTGACAGCATAATGATACATGCCACCAGTGCGACAAACCAAGTTTTTAGACAGCATATCTAACGCAACGGTTGCCATACGATCTAAAGCAGGGTTTTGCATTTCTTGTGCGGCCAACAGGTATGAGGAGATCATGCGTGCATTCCAGCCAGTATAGACAATAGGATCAACACACGGAGCAGGCTGTGAAGTACGTGAATAGAGGCGCGGCTCGTAATATTCCTCATCGGCACTCTGGCTACCCGCAAAGGCCCCCAGGCGCGGTTGCCAAAGCGTACTATTGATATACAAGATGAGCCGTTGCGCCAGATCAAACCATTGACGATCCTGGGTGGTGTGGGCGGTGAGCAAGACGACACGGAGCAGAGCGGCATTCTCTTCAAGCATTTTCTCTGTATGTGGTGAGCCCCAATCGCTGGCAGCGGAATAACGGAAAAAGCCCCCTTTATCTTTGTCCCAGAGACCACTATCACGCATTTGCTCTAATGAATAACATACCATGTCTAACGCCTGTGGCAACCCTTGCCTTGCCAGCATCAAAAGCAACTCTAACGCCTCTGGATGGGGAAATTTCAGATGTGGATGGATGCTAAAGCCGCCATAGTCTGCATCGTAGAGATCGCAAAGCACACGCCCTGCCTCCATAGGAAGATCGGTCAGAGCAATACGTTCCTCTGGCAAAAGAGGGCGTAGACCCGTTGAAGGCAAGACCTGAGCAAGTTGCTGGGTATGACGCTGATCCTGCAAATCCTGCACTTGCTCTGCCAGTTCGCGCCTATGCTCACTATAATAGCGGCGCACATGACCGAGATAGTACAACATTTTCTTGGGTGGCACATAGACACCACCCCATAAGATTTCGCCTTCAGACGAAAGAAGTGCCACGCTGGGCCAGCCATTCTGATTGTAACGCTGGTTCACATCGGGGCGCAGATCACTATCCACACGGATAGGAATATAATCATTATTAATAATCGTGATAATGCTGGGTTCAGAGAGGGTCGTTTCATCCATGATATGACACCACTGGCACCAGGACGAAGAAATAACGAGCAAGATAGGCTTACTCGCGGATATAGCCTCCTGAAACGCGGCCTCTCCCCAGGCGCGCCACTGTATTTTGTGAGCCTGATTTGGTCGGGGGGAGAAGCGGAAAATGTCAGGTAGAGGGGCAGATGACCACGAACGATCAGCGACTCTATTGTCGCTCATAGAGGGTCCTCCTTCGTTGCGTCCCTGTTATAATCGATGGAGACAGAAAGCATACACTGGGTAGATAGGTTAGATAGCGTTGACGAACGAACACACGGAATAAACGACAACCTATGAGTGTTCCTAAAGTGAGTATACTGTGCATAGCAAGTATATCACAAAATGTACAATCCAACCGCCAAAATATCTCTAAATATAGATATGTAAACCATCATTGTTGCCTATGGAGTCTGAATGCGACAAGCGGTATTATCCTTTTCAAGGGATGTGTTGAGCGTGTTGAGGCAGTATTATTTGACTTGCCACGTCCTGTGTGCTACACTTTACTCATTCTAGGGGTAGATAAACTCAATAGTTTCCTAAGAGGAGGTTTTACCTATTAACAGGGATTTTCGGGGAAATGAACGTCCACGCGAGACACGAGTGAATGAGCGCATTCGCGCACGCGAAATTCGCTTAATCGATGAAAACGGTGAAATGGTCGGCGTAATGGTCCCAATGCGTGCGCTCGATATAGCACGCGACAAGAATCTTGACCTCGTTGAAATAGCACCCAACGCAATTCCGCCTGTCTGTAAACTCATGGACTACGGAAAGTACAAATATGAGCAGGCAAAAAAAGAAAACGAGGCTCGCAAGAATCAGAAAACCATTACGCTCAAAGAGATTCGTTTGCGACCACGTACTGATGAACATGACATCGATGTAAAAACAAAACAGATTCAGAAGTTTCTCGCCGATGGGGATAGAGTCAGGGTGAGTGTTCAGTTCCGGGGAGCTGAAATGCGCCATCCCGACATTGGCCGCAAATTACTGGATGAAATTGCAGAGGTATTAAAGGGATCGGCCACTATCGAGCGCAACCCAATCATGGAAGGTCGCATGATGTCTATGATTGTTACTCGTGCTCCCGGTTGGGAACCACCTAAGAAACAGGCTCCTGCTTCTGCTACGAGCAAGCCTGATACCTTGCCTACAGCGAGTACCACAAATGAAACCGAAACTGCAACTCCAACGCCTGTACACGCGACTGAAAGCAGCAATGAGGCAGAAGTACCGCACGTCGGCTAGCCTTCTTTGCCTACAAGGATTTCAAGTCCTTTTCTCATCACGTGATGAGAAACATCACACCAGAACGATAATGAGGGTGTAGTTCTTTCGGGCTACGCCCTCTATTTTTTCGATACTGTTCGCCACCTTGTTGCACAACAGACACCCATTTTTTTTGCCTATGATTGACAATTCTATATGCGGCACTTACTATACTAACTATGATACTGATATAAAAACAATCTTAGTAAGAAAGAAACACTCTTAACAAAGGTGTCTTTGGGAGGCATTCGGTGAGCAGATATGAAGACCCGCGCTGGTATGAAGAGCAAGACACAAATCCACAGCTGCCACAACAACACGTTTTCACCAATTCTAACATATCACCTCGCAACGCAACAGATGCGCAACAAGATATAGTATTCCCGCCCATGCCACAACAGAAGCAAGATCCACAACGACTACAACGCATATTAAGACAGATTGTCGGATCCCTTGCCTTGATAGTTGTGGCATTCATCGCTGGCTGGTTTAGTCATCAGTTCTTCACCACGGGCACCTTCGTGCAGAACGATCAATCGCAATCTTATTCCCGCTTGATTCAGCAAGCTTGGACGCTGGTTGACCAGAATTATGTTGACCGGAAAGCGGTGAATTATAAACAGATGTCGTACAGTGCCATTCAAGCGATGGTTGACTCGCTGCACGACAAGGGCCACACGCGTTTTCTTACGCCCGACCAGGTACAATCGTTCAGCCAGAGCATGAGCGGCAGTTTTACTGGTATCGGCATCTACCTGCGCCAAGACACAAACACCAAGCAACTGATTATCACCGCACCCATCCCTGGCTCTCCGGCAGAGAAGGCAGGCATCAAACCAGGTGATGTGATTGTTTCGATCAATGGTACATCCCTGGCGGGAAAAGACGTGAATGCAGCTAGCACGCTCATTCATGGGCAGGCAGGCACTCAGGTAACGCTGGTGATTCAGCGCACCGGCACACAACAGACGCTCACATTTCATATTACCCGTGCTGAAATTAAGGTGCCAAATGTGCTGATGCATTATATTCCCGAAACGCATACCGCTGATATTCAGCTTGTACAGTTTTCTGATGGTGTTTCCAGCCAATTGAAAGATGCCCTTACACAGGCGAAGAAGCAAGGGGCAACCAAGATTATTCTTGACCTACGCAACAATCCGGGCGGTTTTGTGAACGAGGCCGTCAATGTTGCCAGCGATTTTATTCAGAGCGGGAACGTGTTTCTGGAGCAGGATAGCAAAGGGCAACGCACGCCTGTTCCTGTATCGGGCAGCACGATCGATGCGAAGATCAGCCTTGTTGTGCTGGTCAATAAAGATACTGCCAGTGCAGCAGAGATCGTTTCGGGTGCATTGAAGGATAACAAGCGCGCAATTATCATTGGTGTCGCAGGGCAGACCACCTTTGGCACAGGAACGGTACTGGAACAGTTCTCGCTCTCGGACGGTTCTGCGCTGCTCATCGGCGTGCAAGAGTGGCTTACCCCTAAAGGCCAATTCATCCGCGATCAGGGCATAACACCCGACATCAGCGTGAAGGTTGATCCGAACGCCGCGATTCTGACACCTGACATTGAGAATGCTAGCAATATGGGTTTGCAACAAATCCTCAGCAGTGGTGATGCACAACTTATTGAGGCAGTGAACTACCTCAAGATGCATTAAATGATAGGCTGATAAAGACAGCAGGAAGGCCAGCAGATACGTCTGCTGGCCTTCCTGCTGTCTTTATCAGCCTGTTAGCTTGCAGCACAGGCAGCTTGATAATATTTGCTGGTTGGAGTGTGGCCGAGTAAGGGCGCGATAAAGTTGGTGGCGGCAACCACTTTCTCCAGGTCCACCCCCGTTACAATGCCCATGCCATGTAGCATATAGAGCAAGTCTTCAGTGGCGAGATTGCCCGCAGCCCCCGGTGCATAGGGACACCCACCCAGACCGCCCACGGAGCTATCAACAATCGTTACGCCTACGTGTAGGGCCATCAGCACATTTGCCAGCGCGGTACCACGCGTATCGTGAAAGTGAACGGCGAGGCGTTCGAGCGGAATGGCCCCCTCACGGTGCAAAAGATCGAGCACGTCCGCAACTTGATTAGGTGTAGCAACGCCGATGGTATCGCCTAGTGATAGCTCTGTGATACCCATTTCCAGCAAGGCTTGTGCCACGGCTAAGACACGATGCGGGTCAACTTGGCCTTCATAAGGGCAGCCAAAGACGGTTGAGATATAGCCACGCACCGCAATACCCTCTTGTTGAGCACGTTGCACAACTGGACGAAAGTTGGCAAGGCTCTCCTCAATGGTTGCATTGATGTTGTGACGAGTAAAGCTTTCACTCGCCGCAGTAAAGACCGAGATAGAGCGCACACCTGCGATC
Source organism: Ktedonobacterales bacterium (assembly GCA_038199755.1). Classification (GTDB taxonomy): domain Bacteria; phylum Chloroflexota; class Ktedonobacteria; order Ktedonobacterales; family Ktedonobacteraceae; genus JBBPYR01. The sequence goes on from JBBPYR010000256.1 coordinate 39,592, forward strand.
AAAGCACGCTCCATGCCCTGCATATTTGGCACCAGCACAGGATAGGAAGTCGTTGCGAGACGCTGAATGCCAGCCATAACCGCGCTAGCATCACCCAATTGCGGAATGGCCCGCGGACTGACAAACGATGTTGCCTCAACGACAGGAAGGCCAGTAGCCGAAAGCAGGTTAATAAACTGTATTTTTTGCTCAGTCGGTATGTGTGCTTTCTCATTTTGTAGGCCGTCGCGTGGTCCTACCTCGACCACGCGCACAGATTTTGGCAAGGAAAATGTGGGCATAGTTACCTTTCTAGGCTCCCCGATATCCATAGCTTGATTGCCCTTGCGCAGGTTTTTGCTCGCCCTCTTGCTGCGCTTTCTCCTCGCGCTGCTCAGGAGAAGGCAACAACATAATATTTGCGTTTTCTTGCTTGCTCGTCTCTTCCATATGACGCTCAACCTGAATTTTGGTAATGCGCCGTCCACGAGTTGCAAGCACGGTAAATGTCAAGCCACTGAATGTCACCACGTCGCCTGTCGTGGGTATCTTATCGAGTTGAGCGTAGACGAAACCGCCAAGTGTTTCATAGTCGGTATCATCCAAGCGCATAGCCATCACATCATTGAAATCATAGATATTTATTTTCGCGTTAAAAATGTACTCGTTCTCTGAAACCTTTTCGTACAGGCTTTCTTCATGGTCATACTCATCCTGAATATCGCCAACAATCTCTTCCACCAAGTCCTCTATGGTCACTAAACCCGCCACAGAGCCGTATTCATCAACGACAATCACCATGTGAACACGCTTTTGGCGTATTTCGCGCAGAAGATCATCCAGCTTTTTGGTCTCCGGCACATAGTAGGCGGTACGTACGAGATCGCGGATGGGAAAGGTATGATGTCCTTCGCGCAATTGTTTAAGCATATCCTTGGTGTAGAGCACACCAATAATCTCGTCAATGCCGATACTCTCTTCGTAGACCGGAATACGCGAGAAGCCGCCTTGCAAGGCAAGGTCAACGGCTTCTGTCACCGTGGCGGTACTGCTCAAGGTGACCATATCGATACGCGGCACCATGACTTCGCGCACAGTGGTGTCTGCGAACTCGAAGATGCTATGAATCATCTCCGTCTCTTCCTCTTCCAACACGCCCTCTTCCTCACCAACAGTAACTAAGAGGCGCAGTTCTTCTTCTGTGACGAACGGGCCATGATGTTTGACCTGCCCACCAACCATGCGTACCAGAAATGAGGTGATCGCGCCTAACGTCACCACGATAGGATGCAATATCCACGCCGCCCCTTTGACAGGGCCAACCAGCACCCGTGCCCAGCGCAGCGGGTTTTGCACGGCGGCGGTTTTGGGAGTAATCTCGCAGAAGATTAAGACGATAAGCGAGATCAGAATAGAGGAGATGAGTTCACCCCAGTTTGCTGAGAAACGCAGTGCCAGGACCGTCGCCATGCTAGAGGCAACGATGACCGCGACACTATTGACTATAAGAATGGTAGAGAGAAATGTATTTGGATCAGCAAGCAATTTCTCGATTTCGGTAGCCTTTTCATCGCCATCTCCAACCATATTTTTGAGCTTGATGCGACTGATCGAGGTCAAGGCAGTTTCCGCTGCCGAGGCGATGCCACAGAGAATCAGGGTGCCAACCAATACCCCTAATTGTAGCCAAGCCTCTGGATCGAGAGTCGGAATGTGAAAATCGCCACCGGCGGCTATGCTTGCTAAGCCAGGGCCGTCCATAACAGCATTTACTCCTTTTTATTATCCTCTGCTTGTGCATCGTTCGACTCAAGTGTCCGTAAGACACGTGCCGGAACGCCCACAACCAGCGTGTGGGGAGGAACATCTTTCTTGACAACGGCACCGGCTCCGGTATAGGCATGTTCGCCAATAGTGACAGGTGCGACGAGTATGGTATCACAGCCAATAAACGCGCCATCGCCAATAGTTGTGCGGTGTTTATTTTTGCCATCAAAATTGGAGGTAATCGTGCCTGCGGCAATATTCACGGCATCACCCACGGTAGCGTCGCCAAGATAACTGAAATGGTGCATATCCGTCTCTGCACCGATGGAGGAATTTTTGACCTCTGCGAAATTGCCCATCCGTACATTCTGTGCGAGATGTGCCCCCTGGCGACAATGGCTGAACGGTCCCATGCTCACACCATCCTCGAAAAGAGACTCCTCTACGGCTGAATTGCGTATTACACACCCATTTCCAATCGTTGACTGGTAAATAGTGGTGCCGGGGCCAATGCGACAGGCCGCGCCGATAGTTGTCTTCCCTGTTATCATTGTACCAGGCAAGATAATAGTGTCTGCACCAATAACGACATCACGGTCGATATAGGTTGTAGATGGGTCTACAATGGTCACGCCAGCATACATATGTTGCTCTAAAATGCGCCGACGCAGTAATTGCTCTGCCTCGGCCAATTGCACGCGATTGTTAATGCCAATGGTTTCATCAAGTGTGCCTTCCACAGTAGAGATAACACGATTTTGTGTGCCTGCTATTCCTATCAGGTCGGTCAGATAATACTCTCCACTGGGGTTGCGCGGCAATGTCATGAGTGTTTGCCACAACCAGGAACGATCAAAGCAATAGACGCCGGAATTAACCTCTGTGATGCGCTTCTGCTCTTCGGTCGCACGCTTGACCTCGACGATCGCGCGTACTCGTCCTTGCGCATCACGCACGATGCGCCCAAAATCGGAGGGCTGCACGGTGCGGGCGGTCAGGAACGTAATGGTTGCCTGGCGTGTGAGATGCTCAACGAGCACTCGTGCTAACATCTCACTACTGACTAAGGGTGTATCGCCATAGCAGACGAGCACGGTTTGTGGCAGGGGTTGTAGCGCATCGATGACGGACTGGGCAGACAGGACTGCATGGCCCGTGCCTAGCGGCTCTTGCTGAAAAGCATAGAGGCAACGCTCACCCATAGCGTGTTGCACCTGCTCCGCCTCATGGCCGAGCACTACGATGGGGCGGGGGGTTGAGATAGTAGTGTTCAGGGATGAAAAGGCAGCGGTGGTGGGAATGGCTTCTATAGCATCAAGCACATGAGCAAGAAGAGGTTGCCCAACGAGCGGGTGAAGGACCTTGTTTAAGGTTGAACGCATCCGCGTTCCCTTGCCAGCAGCAAGGACGACGGTTGCATATGTATTCATAATAGGAAATGTGTTCCTTTGTCTTCAACATTTCAGCGATATCTGTGTAAGCCAGATTTTATTAGCGTGGTTTTCATGCTTCGCTTCTACCCACAATCAACAAGACTTCTTATAGAATAAAAAAACTCGGGCGCCAAGATTCGAACTTGGGATGGCGGTTCCAAAGACCGCTGCCTTACCGCTTGGCCACGCCCGAACGATGCATGGTACGAAAAACCCTGCATTGTGAAGTACAATATTTGTATCTCACGGCATGTATAGTACACGAAATGCGAGCGTTTGTCAACAGAACATTTTTGCGTTTTCAGGGCTTTCTCATCCATCAGTGATGGCTTGACCAATGGTTCTTAACCCTCTATACTGCCCTCATACAATACATCACATCACTATATAAAAAGAGTCGAGGCCGTGGAGCTATGCAACAACATTCTGCGTCTATCAAACTTCCCCAATTTACTGATCTTGCCACATTTGCTTTACAACTGACTCAAGCATTCACCACTTGGCGTTCTCCTAGAACGGGCGAAGACGCACTGAGCTATTTTACGCATACGCCCCACTACACAGGAGATGAACACGAACTGCGAGCATCATTAATTCGTGAGCGTATCTTACCTGTCTTCCACTATGTCCCTGCACAAATCGAATATGAAAGCACAGAACGCTTCGATATTGTGCTACGCAGCATTCATCAGCAAAATAGCCGCAGAATTGCTATCATTGAGACAAAAAGCTCTTCAGTCCGTCATTTAGCAGCTATACAAAAAAGGGGTGAAACTCCACTTCAACAACTCGAAAGATATCTGTCACAAGCGGGTCTTTATCTGGGTGTGCTCACGAACGGAGATGAATGGTATCTCTTTGACTTCGCATTAGGGCGTGAGCCATTAGCCTCTTTTAGTCTTATTGACCTTGCAACCTTACTACAAGGCATTACCAGCAAGGAAGCAGTCGAGCAACGCTTAAATAGTAATCCACTCCTCAAGCAAGCTCTCATGATCACGTTTTACCACCTCAATGCGCAACGTTGGGAACAGGTAGACACATTTCGTGAATACCTTACGAATAATGAGTACTATCACGTAGCTTCTCTCACCTTACCAAGTACAACAGAAACACTTGTTTTCAATATTAAGCAGGTTTTAGGAGAATTGCGTCAAACTATTCGCGCTCAATTCGCATTGCTTCAGCACCGTTATGAAAGCTATCAGGAACAATGCACGAAAGTCAGTGCGCTAGACCATCGCTCCTTTACAACAGTTGTAGACAATACAATAAAACAGGTTGGAACATTTGGCGCAGCTTTTCAGTTAACGGATGCCACTCAAGTGCGTACTGCAATTCACGCACTACTTTCTCAACTCGTAGAACACTATCTCATCGATGGTGATATTGCTACGTTTGAAAGTGAGTACTTACGACAGGCACATGAATTACTCGCTAGTCATCAGCTTAGCCAGACATCGCTTCTTGAAAAAAAGGCGGCAAGAAATGTACGTATCGTGCCTCCAACTACAGGGCTCGATGCGCTAAAAGGATTACTACAAACGCACTACAGCTATTTACAGGCACTTGATGAAGAGCATTATCTTAGTAAGAAAATGATGAACGCGTATCAGTCCTGGCAGACAAGTGTTCACGATGTCTTTCACAATCCTCAAGACGAATTTTGTCTACAAACCGCTTATATTCATTTTGTACGGCTCTTCTTTGTGCGTGTTTGTGAAGACTACCATCTTATTCCTCGTCGTATTTCTGATGGACCTTTTGCACGCTTTGAAGCTTATCGTACTGAATTGCTAACAGGCATTAAAGACACGTATTTACGTTTGCTGGAAGAGACCTATCAACGTGCGCAGGCTGTCTATCATAACTTCTTTGGTCACAACGCCTTTTATGATTGGTTCACGCTTGATGACTATACCATCCTTGCCCTTTTCGACCTTCTTAATCGCTACGATTTTCAAGGCTTAAGCGCAGATGTTCTTGGTAGAGTTTACAATGAAGGGTATATCGAAGCAAAAGACCGAAGTGAGCGCGGCCAATTTTATACACCTCCACATATTGTAAAATATATGCTGGATGCACTTGGTATTCCTTCTATGGAAGAGACCGATGAAACCAAAGCTCGAGCTTTTTTAGAAAAAAGTGTTGGAGACTTCTCCTGTGGTAGCGGAACCTTCCTTGTAGAGGCGGCGGCACGTAAAAGTGCTATCGTACAACGTCTTGTTCGTGCGAGAGAAATTGACCCTGAATATGCACTTCGTCTTTTGACAGAAACATTCCTCGGCTTTGATCTGAATCCTTTTGCATGCTACCTTGCAGAAGTAAATCTACTGATCCAATGCCTGCCACTTCTCCTGAATGACTCTGGAGAGCTTTGTCGCAGTGTTACACGCTTCCATATTTATTGTGCTGATGCACTTGCTCCTACTGTAGCAGAACAAACGCGAGCACTTATTCAAGGCACCGGAACAGATCGTCTTACCTTATTGCCTCCACGTCCAAAAAGGCATACATTATCCGACGATGAGCAAGCTATTCTGCGTATTAAAGATGCTAAGGGACTTCCTAGCGAGTTCACACTTTTAGACTTGAACCAGCGAGGGTTAGACTATATCTTAGGCAATCCACCGTATGTTAGCGCAGGCGAGAGTGAAGATAATCTCAAATATCGTAATGACATCACTAATTTTGGCATCTATCATTTACTTCATCAACGCTGGGATTTGTTTATTCCTTTCTTTGAGCGTAACCTACAATTTTTACGGCCAGAAACTGGGAAGTTAGGTTTGATTGTATCCAAAGGAATTGAGACTGAAGGCTATGCAGAAAAGCTCCGTCATCTCCTAAGCCACTCTTACCGCCTGTTACAAATCGACTTTTTTCCTAGACTACGTCTCTTTCAGGATGCCGCCGTTGAAAATACTATTGTGTTGTTAGAAAATCGCCTACCTGACGATGAACATGCAGTGATGAGGCGTAAGCATACACAAGCTGATGGTAAGCACTACGAGACATTACCGGACATCTTACAACTAGAGGGGAACGGGCAAATCTTTCGTTGGCGTTATGACCGTCTCCTCGATAAAACGATGGCGGAAGGGACAATACCGCTCTGTGCTATTGTCTACATCGGAACAGGGGTAGAAGCACAGAGTAAAGAGGTGTTTGACCCAATTGTTCATGGTAAACGCCAAAAGCTTTTCACCCTTGATACTGTCTTTTTACCGCTATCTAACCAAAGCAGACCTGCTGACTATCCTGACACGGGAGTATTAGGCAACGACATTGATCGCTATTATTTGCGTCGAACAAGATATGTAGCGTATGAAAAGTATCGTGCTAAAATGCGTCGTCCTCGCAACATAATCCTATTTCAAACCTCTGAGAAACTTTTACTTGGTGAAACTTCTGGTGGCTACTATGATCGTTCGCAATTGTTCGCCAACCATAGTGTGCAAGTCGTTGTCCCTTGGTCGATCTTAGAAAGAGGAGGAGCTATCGAGGAAAAAGGCATTAAAACCGTCTTGCGCGAATCTCAGGAGCTTGCCAGCATCACAACTCCCTTATCTCCTGTAGCGGAGTTGTTTGATTTACGCTATATTCTAGGAATTATTAACAGCCAATTCATGAGAAGATATATCGTTGCTAATAAGCTGGAAGGGACACGAGAAGGACGTATTTATCCTGATGTCTGGAAACGCCTTCCCATAAAAATTGCGTCAACAGAACGCCAATTACAAGTGGCCTCTTTAGTCGATGAAATTCAGGCTCACTATGTGCTACTATCATCATTGCCTACGCCACAACGTGTTGCAGAAGATTCTTCTATTATCTATCGTGAAATTCAAAGCTATCTTGTCAGACAAGATGTACGTTTTGTAGGTGATATTCAAAATACCATAGGTGAGAAGCCACTTTTACGAGACGGAAAACTCATTTTACATCGTCAGCCACTGGCCTATCTGGAAGCCCCTACAGAGCCAGCCATTCTTCGCTACATTGAACTCTATCTTACCCAACTCCATCCTGAGTTGCAAGGATATAGTTGGGCAGAGGCACGCAGACGAATACAAATTCCAGCTACCATAGCAGCACTTCATACATTCATGGCTGCTATCGATGCTATTGCTACTCAAGAAGCACAAATCCGCGCTAGCATTGCTAGCTTATTAACACAAGTAGAAGCACTTGTTGAAAATATCTATCAAGAGGCGGCTGATGAAGAGAGGCTTGCGATCATCAAGAAGCAAAAAGAACAAAGGAATGGAAACGGGCTTGCTCTCTTCTAGCTTGACGCTCCCTAGCTGTGATTGTATTGTGAAAATTAGGGGGACCGTGGCCGCACCTTTGAGCAATCATCAAAACGATTGGGGCCAAA
>JBBPYR010000257.1:0-2282 GCA_038199755.1 Ktedonobacterales bacterium
CTTGAGCTTGCCTTCAATCGCGGTCTCACGTTTGTCCGGTGCCACTCGCACCATTGATGGATCTTCCAGAATCTTTGCCTTTGCCTCTGCTATGACAGCAGCAGGCACATCTTCGTAGTTCACATATTTGGGAGCCACGCCCGCAATCTGCAAAGCCAATTCGCTTGCCAGATGGCGGAAGCCCTCGCTACGCGCTACAAAGTCCGTGCTGCAATTGAGTTCGAGCAACACACCCACGCTATGATTGTGATGGACGTACGAAAAAACGCCACCCTCTTTGGTCTCGCGACCCGCCACGACCATCTTCTCCGCTTTCTTGTCGCGCCTAGCCTCGAGTAGTTTGACTGCCTCGTCCCAGTTTTTTGCCTCGGTCAAAGCGTTTTTACAATCACTAAATGTCGCACCAGTCTCCTCGCGCAACTTCTTCACATCCGTAGCAGCATAGTTCATAGCTGTTTCTCCTCAATCTTGTTGTATTCTACTCAGAGTCCGCAGACAACACAATGATCTCTGTCCATTTTTTTGGACTCCGAGTGCTTGACAAATATACTTTTCTTGCCACTGTTACCCAATCGCTTCGGTGATTTATACAGGAAGAGACGGAGAATAAGAGGCATCACGCCTCCTACTCTCCGCCTATGATTATATTCTTGTGTTAGTGAGCCTCGGCAGGTTCAGCCGATACGGCCACTTCAGCCTTCTCACCACTTGCACTGGTCTCAGCATCGCTAACGTTGTTGGTATTCTCCACGCTATCCGTTGTGATGCCTACGTTGCTCGCATCGCTTGCGCTCTCAACGGTTGTCGCAGGAGTAGCAACGGCGGCAGGAGTCTCAGAGGCGACCGGAGCAGCCTCAGGAGCACTCTCAACCGCAGCCTCAACAGGTACAGGAGTTGAAGTGATTTCAACCGACCCTGTTTCCTCAATATCCTTTACGTCAGTATCCTTGTTACGAGCCTCTAGCTCGCGGCGACCTTCTACCGCTGCATCAGCGATCTTGGAGGCGAGTAGGCGAACGGCACGAATGGCGTCATCATTCGCAGGAATAGGATAATCCATCTCATCAGGATCACAGTTCGTGTCGGCCAGGGCAATGATAGGAATTTCCAGGCGGCGCGCCTCTAGCACGGCAGTACGCTCTTTGCGCGTGTCGATGATGAAGAGGGCACTGGGCAAGCGGCGCATATCTTTAATGCCACCCAGAATACGCTCTAACCGCTGCATGTCATCTTGCAGATGTTGGACTTCCTTCTTCGGCAGGCGCTCAAAATCACCGCGATCACGGCGGGCCTCTAATTCACGTAGATAACGAATACGGGACTGAATGGTTTGGAAGTTCGTAAGCATGCCACCAAGCCAACGCTGATTGACATAATACATGCCGCAACGTTTCGCTTCCTCGGCGACAGCTTCCTGTGCCTGCTTCTTCGTGCCAACAAACAAAATGGTTTCGCCATTCGCCGCCAATTGCTCTACAAACTTGTAGGCATCGTTGAAGCGTGTGACTGTCTGTTGCAGATCAATAATATGAATACCATTGCGGGCCATAAAAATGAACTGCTGCATCTTCGGGTTCCAGCGGCGGGTCTGGTGTCCGAAATGCACTCCAGCTTCTAAAAGCTGTTTCATTGAAATGATATTTGCCAAAAAAAGATTCCTCCCTTGAATCCTCCGCTCTTCCTTACTGTTTTGGTGCTTGGGTCCCCAGGCACTCGTTCGCATGTATTTGCATTCATTCCCACAACTAAGGTAGACCCCAGGGTATACACCATTGGAAAAGCGTGTGTATTTCATGCTGTGACACAGAGATCACAGCGATGCGAGATACCTTCTCTCGCTACCACGGAAGTATAGCATAGTGTCGCTCAGGACGCAATAACACAATGACCATAAAAGTGGGGAAAAAGATATTCTTGCTCACTAGATAGAACAAAATTATTGGTAATAATCTTCCATAAGTACACGCAATAAGGTATACTGGACACAGCACAATTTTTAAAGGTCAAAACTGGGGTGGGCTAGGTGGTTGGGAAGGTCGGAAAGCAGTATGAGTAGGATGCCTAACAGAATACGTTACTATCGTATTCAACTAATTGCCTATGATCTTGTGCAAAGTACCCTTCTGCGTCTTCCTGTCAGGATGAGCACTCCCAGCCCGACTCCCTTGCCATATCATTTTATGTTTCCTCGGCAAAAGCAACGTCTGCGCAAACTCCAACTGCTCCCCTTTGAAAAACATCTCCTCAGATGAGAGAGCCAGCATAGGTAAAAAAGCGATAAC
>JBBPYR010000258.1:0-11363 GCA_038199755.1 Ktedonobacterales bacterium
AGAAAGGAACATCGACATGTTACAATTTATCACACGTTACATCCGCTACATCCTACCATTCGTCTTCCTGCTGCTCATCGCGACCTATCTCATCCTGTCGCCCGCCCTCCACACCCACGCAGCAAGCCTCATCCACCACGTTGTGGCTGACCCCGGCTCATTGCTACCTGATATGCTCTGGTATGGTGACTGATAACAGTATGTAATACTGAAGATTCGAGAGGCAGTTCATGTTGTGTATTTCAAATGTGTCTCTCGAACCTTCGGTACTCTACCCATTAGGAAGTGAAGCTAACCACCTTCTTACTTCTCCTGTACCACGATGCCCCATTTTTTCCAGTGTTATTGCACTTGCTTCCCCAAGTCTATAAGCCTCTGACGTATTACCATAAGCTCCAAATGTGCGTGCTAACCCATATTTCGCAAGAGCAATTAGGTCTTGACTCCCTTCCGGCGTAATCGAGAGCATCTCTTGAAAAGTCTTTTCAGCCTTTTCAAGCATCAGTTGTTCTAGGAAAACATGCCCATACTCATATAAGCCATTAGCAGTAATCTGTGGAACACCTATTTTTCGTGCTAAAGTTAAGCCTTCTTGTAAATACTTTTCAGCTTGCTTATAATGCCCTTGTTTACGCGTAGTTAACCCTAAACTTATAAGAAGTACACTCGTTAACTCACGATGATTACTTTGACGTACTATTGTTAACCCTTCTTGAAAGTACTTTTCAGCGTGTGTATAGTCACCTCGTTCACTGGCAAGATCTCCGAGATTATTCAATAAGCCGCTCATCCATTCCTTATGACCAATTTTTTTTGCTAACTCTAAACCTTCTTTAAAATATATTTCGGCTTGCGTGTGTTTTCCTTGTTCCCCTAAAGTCGTTCCTAATATAACTAGCATACTACACGTTTGTTCGCGATCCTCAATTTGACGGGCAATAGCCAGCCCCTCTTGTAAATAAACTTCTGCCTCAACGTAGTTTCCCTTTATAGAAGCAATGGAGCCAAGTCGCCCAAGTATGCTACATATACGCCAATCATATGCGAGCATTCGAGCAATAGTAAGCCCTTCCTGTAGATATGCTTCAGTTTGATTATATTTACCTTGCCGCCCGGTCACACCTCCAAGATCAGTCAGCAAAGAACATATCGCTTCCTGGTCGTCATTCTTTCGTGCAATATCCAACCCTTTTTGCAAATATTCGGTAGCTTGAGCATATTCTCCTTGCTTTCGTGCGATGCGTCCGAGGAAGAGCAGGATGTTGGTGATGTTGTGGCTATCATTCTGGGCTTGCGCGGCTTCGTAGGCGCGTTGCAGGTGCTGGCGCGCCAGCGTGTAGAGGCCGCGTGAGAGTAGATAGGGGGCAAAGGCCAGCGCGATGCGTATGAGGTGCATGGTTTGCCCCTGCTCATGCGCCATTTCCAGGGTGGCTAGGATGTTTGTGCTGCCACGTTCGAGCACTTCATACTCTTTCTTGTGCCCCTCCACATAGTCCATTACGTACTGCATCAAGCGCTTATGAGGACCATGGTCGTCGCCAAGCTGCATGCGAGCATAGTCGGCTATCGTCTGGTGCAGAGTGTAACGATCATCCGCGCTACTTTCGAGCAAGCCCATGCCACTCAGCACATCGAGCGTATCAGCTGTGCAAGCGGCAACGGCAAGCGCAGCCTGCTCTGAAAAGCTATTTGGTTTCGCGGGAAAAACGGCGAGCGCGTAAAACGCCTTACGCTGCTGCTCCTCAAAATACTGCTCGCTGACGGCAAAGACGGTCTCCAATGAAAGATGGGCGTCCTTTTTCAGGCTCGAATGGGCATCAGAGGGTGCTTGAGGCTCACTGAGTTTGAGCCGTTCCTCCGCCGAACTCAGGCGATGAAGAGCAGTTTGAATACGGCGCGACGAACCAGTAGAGGCCTGCACACGCAGATAATTCCCAATAACCGTCAGGGCAAGCGGCAAGCCTCCCACCGTATTGATCAATTCCTGCGCCTTTTGCCCTTCTCGTTGCATCACATCCGGTGCCAACAGACGCAATAGCTCAATGCTTTGCTCTTTTTCCAACTCCTTGACGCTGACCGCACCACCAGCACCAGGGGCAAATTGAGCTGCCAGCGTAGGAAAGCGCGTCGTGACCAGGTGAGCACAATTGGGACCTCCCACCTTGAAGAGCAGCGCATCCTCTATTTTCCAAGCATCATCAATCACCAAAAGCAGACGGCGCCCACCTATTACCCCGCGCAGGGTTCTGGCACGCGCCTCGTTGCTCATCTCCGTCGCCATGTCTGCCTCTGGTATCTTTAGCACCCGCTCCCAGTGACTGAGCAAACCGGAAGAGTTCGGCTTGGGTCCCAAGCCAGCCCATAAAATACCATCAGAAAAGTGCCTGCGCACACCCCCATCATGCGCCAGCGCAATCGCAAGAGCCGTTTTACCCACCCCTGGCAGACCATTCAGAGCCGTTAATGCCACACTCTCCCCGTTCCCTCTGTTCCCCTCGTGCTGCTCCAACAACTGCCCTCGCAGTTGTGCCAGTTCCCTGCCGCGCCCCACCAGCGAGATCGCGGTTGGCCGTGGGATGAAGGGATCATAGATCGCATTGGCTGCAACCATGGCAGATGTGGTAACTGTGGTAGGCTCATCTTGTAGCGTTGCCATCTTCGCGGCCACCCATTTTTCCGTGGCCTCCAACTCCAATTCCGCTTCGCTCTTGCCAAAAATCGCACACAACTTCCTTCGAAAATAGGGGCCGGGTCTCGTCAAACCGCGTTCCCAGCGGCTGATATTTACATCTGTTGTACCAATGCGGTCGGCTAGTTCTTGCTGCGACAATTTGAGGGAAATACGGGCTTCGGCCAAGTGGAGTCTAGGTTGAGGATTCGTTTCTGCCTTTGCCATAGATGCTCCTTTCCAGGAGTCACAGAAAAATGATAATTCTGTTAAGAGAAATGATACCACAAGTTGTTCCATAAGTACACCGTTTCAAGGCATAATTAAGGCACGAATAGAGAATACCTACATCTCGACAGACTGGGAGCGACACTATGCAAGTGGCCACAAAAGAAAAAACTATTACGAATAACAACCCTAGTATACAAAAACAAGAACAAGATATCTTCCTCCATTTCTCACTGCTCGACTCGTTGCCAGCAGGTCATACTCTAGTAATAAACAGAACCTTGGGTACACTTTCTCATATAGCAGTCGAAGGAGACCGCGCACGGCTACTTGGCCAGCAACAATTTACGGCCAGTGAACTCAGTATTCTCTTGCCTCTGCTCGAATCCTTTCCTTATTATTGCCCCTACGAAGAATTATTCGCGCACTTCTATTACAACACGGCCAACGAGCAGACCATTGCTAGTGCCCGCGAACACCTACAGCAAGCCCAGCAAGATGGCAACTGGGATCAAGAAATGCGTTCAGTGCGCAACATGCTTTCGCGTGCTCGCCTCAAGGCCCGCACCCTCGGTCTCGATGTGGCATCCATTCTTGAAACTGGCTACATTCTCAAAGTTGGTCCTATCCCCACAATCCCCACAATCTCCCATCGCCCAAGGAACCACTAACAAAGAGCAAAAGAGAGAGGCGACCCCGTTTCAGCGAGGTCGCCTCTCTCTTTTACCTACTCTTATAGACACATTTTTTCTTATACAACATCCCTATTTCTTATACTAGTGTCTTATAATTGTGCTTTCTCGTCACCATCTCACCTCTTCACACCTCTTTCCTCTTATCTCACTGCAAACTCTATCAATAGTGGCCTGACATAGCGCACAAATGTATCAGGTCTATCCTCTTGCAAGCTGTAAAGCGGTGTCAACAACACAGGTGGCAAGCCTAAGGTCAGCGCATGCCGAATGATCCGCACCGCCTCCTCACAGGAAGACGCCCGCTGATAATAATAGAGCATCAGCATCCCCTTCCAAAAATAAGCGTCCCACTCCTCTACCTTTAGTGGAATGGCCGTCTCCATCCGCTCTAAACCATCCTTCACCTTACGACGCAAGCCCAGAGCTACCCCTTGACAGACGAGTGCCTCATAGCTTTGCGCATTGACGGTTGCTGTGATCTCCTCTAGTCGTGTCGCTAACTCTATTCCTGCCCTTTGCTTACCCATCCCTGCCCATTCAGCCATCCATGCCGCATTCACATCCATAGTATTCAGTTCATGCGCACAAGCAAAATCCTGCTTTGCCTCAGACCTGCGATACACGAACAGATAGCTCATGCCACGATTGGAGTGTGTAACCGCATTGTGAGGCTCACGCGCTATCGCCTCGCTGTAGTCCGTAATCGCCTGCTCATACTCTTTCAGCTTTTGGTGAGCTAGCCCGCGATTATAATAAACAACTGCATCCTGCGGACTCAGCGTCATCGCCTCTGTATAGTCTGCTATCCCCTGCTCATACTCTTTCAACTTGGCATACGCATTGCCACGATTGCTGTATGCACGCGCATATTGAGCATTGAGAGCAATCGCCTCCGTATAATCCGCTATCGCTTGCTTATACTGCTCTTGATTATAGTGTGCATTGCCACGGTTATTATAGGCAGAGGTATACCTCGGATTGAGAGCAATCGCCTCGGTATAGTCCGCTATCGCTTGCTTATACTCTTTTTGATAGTGATACGCTAGCCCGCGATTGTTATACACAAACGCATACTTAAAATCCAGGGCAATCGCCTCTGTATAGTCCGCTATCGCCCGCCCATACTCTTTTTGATAATGATATGCACTGCCACGATTGTTATAAGCTAATACATAGTGAGCATCAAGTGTTATTGCCGTCGTATAGTCCGCGATTGCTCGTTCATAATTTTGCTGATAATAATACGCCAGACCGCGATTATTGTAGACCTCTGTATACAGAGAGTCACGGGTTATTGCTTGCGTATAATCCACGATCGCCTGCTCATAGCTTTTCTGTTTATAATACGCATTGCCTCTCATAGTATAGGCGGCAACATACTCTGGCCATAACTCAATTGCGCGATTGAACAAGGAAATACATTCTTTATATTTATTTTTCTCGAAACGTTGTCTACCCATCTCATAACAAATTTCAGCGGTAACTTTACATAACTCACGCTCTTTGCTTAAACGGGTCAATGCTCGCTCATACCAGATGAGAGCCTTGGCTGGCTCCCTCCTGCGATAACTCTCAGCAAAGCGCCACCACAGTGTACCCTCTAACTCCTGCAGGCACCCTATAACAGGGTCAGGAAAACTAGGTGTATAATCCTGCACCAGTTGGACTAATGCTTCCAGTCCTGCCGAAACAGTCGTTGCATAACGATAATCCGTGCTACTAATCATCGGCAAGCCTTGCGTGGCCCACATCCACCACCTCTTGTGTGGCTGTTGAATAGCGCATTCAAAGAAAGCACCCAACTTGGTCACATCTTGATGGATATTCTGGCGATACACACTAGCAGCAATCATGAAGGGTAAAGCAAAGCGCACGCCCTCCATCGGTTGAAGCCAGAAGTATTGCTCCGTCAGATCAAGATAGGCAGCAACCCATTCGTCATCTTGCAAGCGTTCCTTCAACGTGCTATCACCCATGCGCTCCTCTTGAGCGGCCAGAGCTGTTGTGAAAGTGGCTATAAGCTGCTTGATGATCGCGACAATCTCAGATTCGCCCCGATGCTCAAACAGCCACAGACGTAGAAAGTAGCGCACCTCCTGATGAAGTGCAGGCTGCTCTTTTTGAGTGAAGAGAAAGCTATAGTGGCAATACAAACGGCTCAACTCGCGGCTACAACCCACCTCCGCGTGCTCTGGCGAAAGTCCCAGCGCGATAGCAAGCGCAGCGAGATTGTCGGATCGCCTGAGCAAAGCCAAGCCATAGAGCTGCAAGAGGTCCGCCGTCTTCGCTTTCGTGTGCAGCAGATAACGGCACACCATCTCATCCACAATCTCGCGCTTACCATCGACCTCTTGGGTAATGGCTTCGACGCTTGCCGTTTCCACATACAAGCCCGCCGCGATCTTGACCGCCAGCGGCACTCCCTGCGTGACATCCAGAATGCGTTTCGCCTGTAATTTCTTAATGCGCGCTAGTGGTAGCTCATGGTACGTCTGCTCACAGATCACATCAAAATATGCCTGGATATCGCTCAGTGTGAGCGCACCCACATCCCCTGAGTTGAAGTTCACCGGCAAGCCACGATCAGAAGGCACCAAGTCTTTGTAGCCATACTCGATATCTTGACGGCGTCCGTACTGCTTGACACCCGCCCACAGATTAGCGCGTCCCGCCAGCACCCAGCCCACACGCGGGCCCGCAGCAGCCATCACAAGACGCAGCAGCCCGTCACCCTCATCAATCTCCTCATAGCTATCAAAGCAGATCAAGAGCGGATAGCTACTCGCCATCTCGCTCAGATCCCTGCCCAGAGCCAATCCCTGTGGCAATTCTGGATGGAGGAAGTCCTCCAAGCCTTTGCCCAGGCGCGTGTGTAGGGCAGCACGAACCTGATCCAGTTGCTCTTGCGTGAATTTGGTAGCGTTGTCACCCTCCACCACTTTTGGCTGCTTAATAAACCCTTTGCCACCGATGAGATGAGAACGAGCCAGCCATGACAGTGTGTCCACCTGTATCACGTCCTGCTGCTGTACAACCGCATTGTCATCCACGTTAGAGGAACGCAGCATCCATAACAGAGCGTTCATATCCATCACTTGCAACCAGCTAAAACAGCCATCACGTTGCAAGCACTCCAACTGGGCGTACACATCCTTCTTCGCCTGCTCCACATGCTGTACCGCTGTATGATAGTGCTTGAAATCTGTCACAGGCCTATCAAATGCGCTAGCCAACTGACTGCACAGGGCCTCATAATAGTCAGTTGCCGCCACCTCTTGCTCCACAGCAGGCTGAAAGATGCTAAGCCTGCCCTCAACCGCGAACTCCCAATCCACCAGTTTACTCACCACTAGCCCTGATTGCTCTGAACCCATCTCCAACGCAATCTCGCGATACTGCTTGAGCAGGGTACTCTTGCCAAAACCACCACGCCCATACAACAACACCACTAGCCCTTGCAACTTATTACTTGGCGAAGGTGCCATCGTCACAAAAACATCCTCAGGAGCAAACTGAGCTAGTCGCCGTTGCCAACGCTGCAGAAAAATCTCAAACAGATCAAGCTGCTGCTGGCGACCAATAAAAATTGTACTCAGATCAAAAGCCTCGTCCGCTACCGGCGGAGAGGCCTCGATACCGTAATGCGCCATCGACAACCACCTCTCTACACACAACACATCAGATGCGCTTACTGACTCTCCACGCCACACCCTCTACTACTTTTCTCTATTTCACTGCAAATACACTCTACCACTATGCAAAACGAATGTGAACATAGAAATGAGAAATGATACCAAGAAGTCCTAATCCACTCCATATATAGAAGAATAACCATACAAAACCTTCACCTCCAAGCGATACCTCCTTCGCCGTCCAGAACAACCTCGGCGACGTGATCTCACAGAGCTTTGGCGGCAACGAAACCTGTGTCAGCAAGCAGGCGATGCAGATGCAGCACGCGGTCTTTAAGGCCGCCACCGCCAAGGGCAGTACCCGACATCGCCTACAACGCCGACCCGCGCAGCGGCATACTCGTCATCTGGAGTTCATCCGGTCAGGGCAAAGACCTCGCCGTCGTCTTCGGCGGCACCAGCGCAGGCTCCCCGCAATGGGCTGGCATCACCACCCTCCTCAACCAAGCCCTCGGCAAGCGTATCGGCTCCCTCAACCCAATCCTTTACCGCATCGGCAAAGCTGCTGCCGCACCACAAAGCGTACATGACATCATCAGCGGCAACAACACCTTCACTAGCAAAAACGCCAATGGTGCGCTCGTCACCATCAAAGGCTTCCCTGCCCAAAAAGCTGGGACCCCGTAACTGGATGGGGCACCCCTGATGTCAGCAAACTCATGCAACGCATCGCACGTACAGCATAGACAACAGAAAGCGTGTACGGCACCGACCCATCAGGCAATGCCGTACACGCTTTCTATTACTCATGTCTTCTTACTATACCGCGCCGCCACCTCCACAATATCGCGCGTCTTAAACGGCTTCGTCATATATTCGCTAGCCCCCGCCAGATGCCCGCGCAAACGCGCAATCATACCATCTTGCCCTGAGAGCAAAATAATGGGTATATCGTCAAAACGCGGGTCCGCACGCAGCAAGCGCAAAAAAGCAAACCCATTCATATGCGGTAAACGCACATCCAGGAAAATCAACGAAGGCACCACGCCAGGCTTCCCCCGCATTGCCTGCAATGCCGTAGCCCCATCCACAAAACACAGTGCGGTCATCTCCTCGCGCCGCAACGCCACCTCCATAATCTTTCGTACCGTCAAAGAATCATCAATCACCACAATCGGCCCGCTCGCAGTGCGAACCGACGACACATTACGCATATCACGAATATCATGCACAGCACACATAGCAATCCCCTTCCCTCCACGAGAAGACGAGAGACGCAACTACAAACACATACTATCTATTGTAAATATAAGCGCAGACAATATAGCCCACCTCCCTCATCTCTTCCAAACCCGCATGTATGCGATTTGGGGAGCAGGAAAGGCTATTTAAAAGTGAGCACCATGGCGAGCGCAAGGCATCGCCACTACCATACCGCGGCTCTGTAGTCCGCTTCGTATATGGTAGTGGCGATTGCTCCTTACTCATCCTGCCAACGACGCTACCGCGTCTAGCTCCGCTCAGGCAGGATGCAAAGAAGCCTTGCGCTCGCCATGGTCGCATCTATAATATGGCTACTTCCCCACCGCAGTCATAGCAGGCACCTGTTCAGCGGGTACACGCCCAACCGTCAGCCGCAACCCATTACCCGACGGGTCAGTCACCAATACAGCACCATCATATTGCTCAAACGCAACTTTCGCCGCCTGCAAACGAGCCATGATCCGCTCCTTCTCTCTCTCATCAGGAATCGTAATCGTAAAGAAGCGCATACCCACCATATTCGCTGGTGGTCGTGGTGCGTTCCGGCTATGCCATATATTCATGCCAATATGATGATGATAGCCACCCGCCGAGACAAACAGCGCACTCGGCATACTCGCCACCACATCAAAGCCAAGCACACCCGCGTAAAACGCCTCGGACTGCGCAATATTGGCAACCTGTAGATGCATGTGCCCAATAATCGTCTGCGGGTGCAAGCCTTGCCACTGCCCCGGCTCATACTCCAACTCCGCCAGAATACCCCTCATATCCAACGGGTCAGACGCCATCCGCACCTGCCCATTGCCCCAACTCCACTCACTGCGTGGGCGGTCGCGATAAATCTCAATACCATTGCCCTCTGGGTCTGAGAGATACAATGCCTCACTCACCAGATGGTCAGCAGAGCCATCCAGGCGATAGCGCGTCTCCGCCAAACGATACAACGAGCGCGCCAGTTCCACCCGGTTCGGCACCAGGATCGCGAAATGATACAATCCCGTCCTATTCTGCTGCCAGGGAACCGCCTGCTCCTGCGTCTCCAGCACCAGCAACGGCACCGCCTCATCCGCCCCCAGCACCACCCTTTTATCAGTGCGTGTCAGCACCTTAAAGCCAATTACATTCGTATAAAATGCCAGCGAACGCTCCAAATCAGCGACCGCCAGCGTCAAAAAACCAATCATCGTCTCAGGAGAAATCGATTCTGCCATAATCCTGCCTGCCTCATTCTTCTCTTCTCAATAGTTACTTACTTTTTACAAGTAACTACTCCATAATAACACATGCAGACCAAGATTACAAATTGACAGCAATGCCAATTGATATCCCTCATAGGCATCACCCCAAGTCAGGAGAGGCGGGGAGGAAGCATCCCCACTATGGGGAAACATCCCCAAGCAGTAGGGGCGGGGGAGGATGCGGATGAGGGGCTGGGACCCTTGGGTCGCCCGTACTATGGGCAAACATCCCCCAGTCAGTAGGGGCGGGAGAGGATGCGGATGAGGGGCTGGGACCCTTGGGTCGCCCGTGCCGGGGATACCCTTACCTATTAGAGACGATTTCATTGAAGAGGATAAAACGCCAGCGCATTCTCAAAACACACCCCCAGCCAGACCTGCTAGCACAACATCTCCAAAATCAGCGTCACATCATTTCAATCGCAACCGCGATACAGGCCGCTTCACGACTGCTAAGGCGGCTGGCTTTTCAGGTGCTGGCCTCATGTTTCAATCGCAACCGCGATACAGGCCGCTTCACGACGTCCCAGTGTGCGGGTCCGTCATAAAAGGTTGCACTGTTTCAATCGCAACCGCGATACAGGCCGCTTCACGACTCCTGCGAGCGAGCACCGAGGCGCAAGCCAACAGCATGTTTCAATCGCAACCGCGATACAGGCCGCTTCACGACGTCTCACGGTAAAACATCTTGACAGTTTTACCGTGTTTCAATCGCAACCGCGATACAGGCCGCTTCACGACGCTTGCTGTGCGGTTTCCTGTGTTGTTCCGCGACAGGTTTCAATCGCAACCGCGATACAGGCCGCTTCACGACCATCGGCCTGCAAGACTCACTGACCTTCCAGGCAGAGTGTTTCAATCGCAACCGCGATACAGGCCGCTTCACGACTCGTGCTCATGCGTTTCTTCTTGCTCATCATGGACAAATGTTTCAATCGCAACCGCGATACAGGCCGCTTCACGACACAACAGGTGCAATTGAGCGCGATATCCTTGAGTAGGTTTCAATCGCAACCGCGATACAGGCCGCTTCACGACAATGAAGAGTACTTGGATACAGAAGAAGTGATGGAGGGTTTCAATCGCAACCGCGATACAGGCCGCTTCACGACATGTTTGGTATGTTGCTCTTTCATACTTCTTATTAGTTTCAATCGCAACCGCGATACAGGCCGCTTCACGACTTTGCTTATGCCAGCACCCAGAACCCTGAAGACTGCAGTTTCAATCGCAACCGCGATACAGGCCGCTTCACGACTATGCCTGTTTCCGGTGCGGACGGCCAGTATGCTATGTTTCAATCGCAACCGCGATACAGGCCGCTTCACGACACGCGAAACAGCAGTCGCTATCACGGATCCAAACTTTGTTTCAATCGCAACCGCGATACAGGCCGCTTCACGACGCCGTTGCCAACTTCATCGGCCTTCAAGACAGTACAAGTTTCAATCGCAACCGCGATACAGGCCGCTTCACGACCATTACTACTACTATCCGCCCACTGCATATCATCCAGGTTTCAATCGCAACCGCGATACAGGCCGCTTCACGACTCCCTTTACTATATGTCTATGCAGCAAAAAAGATGTGTTTCAATCGCAACCGCGATACAGGCCGCTTCACGACCTCCAGAAGC
>JBBPYR010000259.1:0-2350 GCA_038199755.1 Ktedonobacterales bacterium
CTTTACTACAAAGTATATGTTTTTTATGCTAACTACGCTCATCCTCGTTATAGGAACGATCAGTTTTCTATCTGTCACATACATTGACAAATCGTATACTAATATTTCCCGTATAGAGCAAAAAACGCAGGTTGTGAATGGTACTAATCAATGGGTCAATAATAGACAGGTAACACCACTCGTTTCTTCACTTACACTTCCTAATATGCAACACATTGCCGTTTCTCCGCTCTTTACTACTTATTATCTTGCTCATAGTGGTATAAACAATTTGGGCAATCCTTTGACATCGGCCTTTCCAGTTGCTCAGGGATGGCTACAGTTTTTTGATGCGGGCGCGTTATTCCTCCCCGTATCGCATCAAGCTTCTGTTTCACAATATACTGATAATATGCTGTCTACGTTGATTGATGCTAGCACAAAAAATATTGTGGTTGGTGTTGTACGCCTGAATCTGCTGCAAGCATTGCTTACGACAGGCAGTTTGGCGACAATTGGTGGTGAGGGTAGTTCACTTACTTATGTTGATCTACGTGCTGCGACTCAGCCTAATCGTATGATACCTGCCCAAACGCTCAATCAATACACTGCTCTGAACACCTATATTAAAGCAACAGAGAGTCAAGAAACTTTTGTACAAGGCGGAATGCGGGCGGGAAAGGATGTAGGACATGTCATTGCACAACCATTTTGGAGCTATATCAATCGTCCCAATGTTGCGCCTGACGGTTGGCAAGAGGACATCGGCGTTCCACTTACCGAGGCACTACCGTTTACTTTGACGCAGAGCGGTAGTATTAATCACATGCAGGTGCAAGTCTTTTCATATGGCGGCTTGCTTTTCGATCAAGATGCCGCGTCAGAGCAACCTACCATCTCTCGCCTGAACATTGGTATAGATTATTTACGTACATTCGGCTTGCCAGATGTGAAAGTTGTTGCTGGACAAGCAGTTTGGTCACAGGGCGAAAACGCTTTACTCGATCAGCCTGGGACTGGACATGAAATCGCGCACGTTGGACAGAACTTTCCGCTTGTGTTGCAAGGCGATAGTAGATGGTCGGGGGGAACGCTCTGGTATAATGTGCAATGGACCGCTTGGCAAACCACGCACACTGGTTGGATACAAGCCGACGCTCTGACATTCACGTCTCCTCCTGCTGCTACTATAAGTCAAGCATCTTTTGATGTACTTTCAGCAGATTTGAACGCGTATTTGAAGACTATTGGCCCTGATGCAGGCGTAGTGCTCTACGATATAACGCGCCAAACTTACTATACTTACAACAGTTCCACGCAATTTATCGTGGCGAGTTCCATGAAGGTTCCCATCATGCTGACCTTTTTACATATGGTTGAGCAGCAAGGGCGCGAGCCGGATGATGACGAGATGAACCTGCTTACGACGATGATTGAGAACTCGAATAACGACTCTGCTTCAGCTCTTTATGATGCTGATGGGGATGCAAGTGGCATCTCAAACTATATGCAAAAGATAGGCGTTACTGGTCTAAGTCCAGATGATGACTCATGGGGGTATAGCTTGATAACACCGCAAGCAATGGTAGATATGTTGACGCTACTCTATCAAGGGAAAATTCTGAACGCCACTCATCGCGTGCTTGCACTCAATTTGATGGAAAATGTCGAAACAGATCAACAAGTGGGAATTGGCGATACCGCTCCTACAGGCGCAACAGTGGCGATGAAAGATGGCTGGGTTACTGGTCCTGACAATTTGTGGGCTATGAACAGTTCAGGCATTGTTATCACAGGAAACGAAACGTATATTCTTGCCGTTTATACTCAAGAACAAGTGTCGCTCGACGATGGTAAGGCGATTACGCAGCATGTGTGTAGTTCTATTGCCTCCTTGCTCGATTCGTAATGATTGATACATCGGTATGTTCCCTGGGAACATACCGATGTATCAATCATTACCCCCTACATCTTCTTGCATCTTGCCTAGATGCCGCATTTCAGGCCAGAGCAGGGCAACTAGAAGCACGACAACAACCGTCCCTATGCCACCACCAACAACCGAGATAAGGGGGCCAAACAATTGCGCGACAAGCCCAGACTCGAAACCACCCAACTCGTTGGAGGCACCAATGAAGAGGGTATTGACGGAGGAGATACGTCCAAGCATGGCATTGGGTGTACGCGTCAAGAGCAGCGTGCTACGAATGACAACGCTGATATTATCGAGACCACCAAGCAGAAACAGCATAAGTAGGGAGAGCCAGAAAGAGTGTGATAGGCCAAAGATAATCGTGGCGAGTCCAAAGCCGCCAACAGCCCAAAGCAGTGTTCGTCCCGCTTTTTTGAAGGGAGGAATATAGGCAAGGCC
>JBBPYR010000260.1:0-8106 GCA_038199755.1 Ktedonobacterales bacterium
ATTTTTGCTGCTTCTGGCTCTCGTGGTTCTTGCTCGCGCTGCTCCATTTTTGCAGCGTGAGCTTCTTTTTGACGCTGGCGACGTTGCTGCAAACGCAGCATGCCTTTATCCTTTTTCACTTCAAAGTGCAGGCGAGTGAACAAGATCACGGCGAAGGCGATGGCTTCTAGTGATGAGGAGATGGACGTGGCAAGAGGAATCGCGAGAATAATCAATTTGTTATGCGAGAATAGCTGTAAGAGCAAGAGGATGAGCCCAAAGCGGATACCTAAGGCAAGCGTATCGAAGATGAGAGGCGTGCGTGCGTCCTTGAGTGCCAAGAAGCCACGTGCAAGCATATCGCCGCCTGCATAGCCGGGCAAACCGATGCAAAAACCGATTAAGGCTAAATTTGTTAAATCGGAAGAATGCGCGTCAAAGGCACCATGTTGAAACAATAGTTGGATCAATGGTTTGCCCACAAGGATGAGCACGAAGGTTGCGGGAATAGTCAAAGCAATAGAAGCACCCATGATTTTGAGGGCCATCTGGCGCAGGCGTACAAAACGGCCAGCCGCTGCATGGGTGACAAGATGTGGTAATAATGCTTGCCCAATCGCCTGTGAAATCAAAGCAAAGGGCACGCCATAGAGCATCTGAGCGTTATGCAGGGCAGACAGACTGGCCCCATCGACAAGATACGAGGCAAAGGCTGTATTCATCAGAAAGCCCGCTGAGCCGACGGCGACCGAGAGGGCATTGGGCACAAACAGGCGCATTACGTCGCGTAGGCCGCGATCACGAATATCCCAATGAAATGTATAGCGCACATGTTGTTGAAACAAACCAGGCAACTGCACCCCAATCTGCAAGAGCGAAGCGACCAACACACCATAGGTAGGACCATAGATACCAACGCTAGGAATGGCAAGAGAGAACAATAAGCCGCCAATCAACCCAAAGTTGTAGATAGCGATTGAGAGGGCAGGGAGCCAGAATTGACGCTTACTATTCAAGATGGCAGATACGATAGTCCCTAAGCCAAGAATAAGGGGCTGCACCAGCATGATGCGCGTCAATGTGGTGGTCAGGGCTTGTTCGGATGCTGAATAGCCAGGGACGATAAATGTGCGAACCAGAAAGGGCGCGAAGATTTCGCCAATGATGACCAAGGCAGTTAGGCTCACAAGCAAGACATTGAATACGAGGCTGGTAAGCCGCCAGGCAGCTTGTTCACCATGCTCTTTCTCATAGGAGAAAAAGATGGGAACAAAGGCATGCGTCAGAGCTCCCCCGGCAATAAGGTTAAAAAGGGTGTCAGGAAGATTCGACGCGGCATAATACGCATTAGCCGCTGATCCCGCGCCAAACAGGGCATTGAAGATGCTTTGTCTAACCACACCTAAACCGCGTGAAGCCAAAAGAGCCAAAATTAAGAGCAGAGCCGCTTCAAGAATGCTAAAACGCCGCAGCGAGACGCTATCGCTGAAGCGAAATTTTTTGAGGTCAAAACGAAAGGTGCGATCCTTCAAAAAGGACATGCCCCATACAGCGTTTTTCTGTTTGGGAGTGGTGGTATTTGCGAGAGATTGAAGACGAGCCTTTTCCGCAACCGACGTCGCTGTTGTATCATCTGAACGTGATGTCTGCTGTGAAATAGTATGCCCTCCTCCTACTCTCTACATGAGATATGGTTTTGCAGTCATTATAGCAGTAGCATTCCATACTGCCTAGAAACCCATGCAAAAGTACTGTGTTGAGCTCCTTAACGGCCAAAGGTCAGAAAAAAGGCAACAAAAAAGGCTGGCAAAAACGCCAGCCTTATTGTCGCTAAAGGTTCAGCTCTACGCTTGTACGCTATACTTTGAGCGACGGCGACTGATTGAACCACCCTTACGTCCGGCAGCCTGAGCCTCTTCAGAGGTCCACTTATGCGCGGTACCTAGTGCATGAGCAGCTTTGCCGCCCTTGCTGGCAATTTCGCGCTTCTTTTCGGGGCTCATTGACGCAAAGCCTCTGCCACGTCCTTTTTGTGCTTGCATTATAACTCTCCTTGTGCAACATAAACAGTATAATACGTAACTTCCAGTGAATGATGATGCATTTCCTGTGTGCCAGAAACGCTTGTGTATCATCAACAACCTAAGCATAACAGGCCCACCTGTGAAGTACAAGTCATCCATAAAAAGTTTCAGTGTTCTCTAATGTAGACTCAACCATTTCTAAGCAAAAGATGAGCTAAATCCTTCTTGTGAGGCTCAGTTTTCCTTAGCCTAACTAAGTATACACAGCAATTTCTAAGGAATTGCTGTGTTGACACATCTTTTAGCTTTTGTACGCGGTTATGCTGAGGTATCTGAAATAAGAAGCTCTTGAATAAGATGAATGATGTCGTCTACAGAGAAGGGTTTTTCGAGTAGTGACACATGCAATTGTTGCAACTCTTCTGTATCATTATAGGTTGCGGCAGTAGTAAGAATAACAGGTAATGTAGCAAGGTATGATTGAGCTCGCAGTTGGCGGATCACCTCTACCCCTGTGATGGAGCCACTAAGTCGCCAATCCGCGATCAGAAGGTCAATAGGCAACGGATTCACGACCGTTCCCTCCACGCCTAACGACAGAAGGCATGTTTCTGCATCTGGGTAGTTTACAACAGTATACCCTTCGTCTTGCAGCACCAAGAGTATCATTTCCTGGATAGCGATGTCATCTTCTAATAAGCCTACGCACGTCATGAGCCTTTACCCCTGTAAAATAATTTCTCTCGAACACTATAACAAACCAGATCATTTTACGCAAGGGTGCTAGAACAAATAGAAGGAACTCCATTCAGAGGGAAGGAGACACAGTGAGGGAAGTAGCATCCATCACGCTCCGACCATCACCTTGTAAAGAGTACCTATCGCAGGTGAGGCCTCTTGAGAGACCGCGAGTGGTAACGTGAAGGTGGCATTCGTTCCTTGCCTGGGTTGACTGGTGAGTGATAAGGTACCGTGCATTGCTTCAACGAGTATCCGTGCAAGATAGAGGCCAAGACCGCTACCCGCGATCTTTTTGGTAGCTGCCTGTTCACCACGTATGAAAGGTTGAACCACAACCGCTTGTTCTCGTCGCGACATGCCTATCCCTTCATCGCGCACAGAAATTGTCAGCATAGGCACCTCACATGACTCACGTGGGTCTGCGGTCTTGTAGAAGCGGGAGGGAGGTGCTGACGAGAATGATGGTTGTTCACCAGATGACACAATTACGTCAATACGTCCCCCATCAGGAGAATATTTTACGGCATTATCTACCAGATTGGTGAGTATCTGCTCTACGCGATCTGGATCGGCCCAGACGTGGGGCAAGGAGGCGGGGCATTGCAAATGAAGGGTATGTTTGATGGCAGAGGAAGTGCCAAGACGACGCTGGGCAATCTGGATAACACGTTGACAAAGGCGCGCAATATCGATGGTTTCACAGCGCACAATGAGACGACCAGCTTGCAGCCCGGAGAGATCAAGCAAATCATTCACCAGCACCTCCATATGGCAGGTCTGTTCCATAATAACATCAAGATAGTGCTGCTGCTTTTCCAAGGTCATCATGCTGCTTGTTCCATCGCTTGGTTTCTCAGCAAGGGCGGGCGGACTGTACGCTTGGAGGAGTCCCGCATATCCCTTGATTGCGGTTAAAGGGACGCGCAATTCATGGCTTACCAAAGAAATAAACCCGCTTTGCTCATGCATCTCTAGTTTTATTTCGGTAGGCGTAATGGCATTGTTGACCATTTGTAATGATCGTTCAGCGCAAAGCGAGCGTGGGTGTTCATACTGCCACTTTAGGATCTGCTCCAATTCATAGGATAGTTCTGGTAAACGTTGCTCAAGTAGGGCGCACCTATTGGAGTAGAATGCCGCGGGCTGGTCAGCGATGCAGAAGAAAAAACCGATGATTCCTTCAGGCCGCTCTAGCGGTGCGACAGCAATACTGAAGGTGGCATGCTCGGAGAGGTGAGGAAGCGGTATTTGCAAGCTATCAATGCACCATAACAAACGTGTCTGCATCGCCATATCATATACTGCCCGAACGCGCTCATGTTGCAGAAGAGCGTCCATATGTTCGTTACGCGTCGAGAGTAAGACGTGATCCTGTGCCTTAGAAAGTGAAGCTAATAAAGGATGCCGAAAGAGAGGGTCAGCACACTCTAAAAAGAGGCTCACAGAGCTACATCCCAGCACATTACGAACGCGATTAGCTAAACCCAGTAAGCGCAAGTTCGTTTCCATCAAGCGCACCTACCTCTCAATTCACCCATAGCTTATCCTTTTTCTTAGTATATGTGAGCAACCAACAAGCAAGCAGCGTTGATGAGGGTGAGATAGAGTGTGTTCCTACTTGACCATGAAGGATGAGAACGGTACAATGGGCAGAACACGCTAACCGTCACCAGTGCTGATTTTCAGTGCGCTTGTAAATAGAAATAAAGGATTGGGATGTATGTCTCAAATGGAACAAGGACAACCCGAATTCCCGCCATCATCAGAGCAATTAGAGGACCAAGGTTTTGTACATATTGAAGAGAAGGATGATACCCAGGAAGACGATCTTTCTCCTACCCTAATCGCCTCTCCCGAGGATGTTTCGGATGTCTCACAGACCACCATGAAGCAGTCTGCAGTGGTAGCTGCGGTCGCCCCACGTGCAGTGGAACGAGCGGGAACACTTGAACATCTTGCAGCACGCCGTCCCTTTCCTGCGCTTGACCCCGAAGCACCTGACATGAAGCAACGTCTGAGTGAACTACGAACAGAGATTACTAGTATTTTGACAGATTTCCGCTGGTCAGGACTCTCCATTGAAGCAGCGGCAGAGCAACTTATGCCCATCTTGAATCTAGGTCCGATTCCACAATGGCGACCCGTGCTGATCCCATTTCTGCTCGAAATTGACCGAGCGGGCAACTTTATTCCTGTCTGGATCCATATTATCGACCTTGACGACCCGAAAGACATACCGACGAACGCAGACCCCGCGGAAACGATGCAGGGACGAGCCAAACGCTATGGCATTTTGATGCTTGGCCATTATAAATATGCCGATCTGGGTACCACACGTGGCGAGCAACGTTCTGATCTGGCGTCGTTTCTCGGTCAACTGGCGACCAACCCGACTACTTCACTCTATGCCACACAATCACTGGTGAAACAGGGGACGACCGCTGCCATACAAGCGTTGGTAGAGGCGTTAAAAGATGCAGAAGGATGGGCCAAAGTCGATATTGTTGAAGCGTGCATTGCCTTAAACCTGACACGATTTTACGATCTTCTGCTGGCGAGTGGGCTTGACCGCGTCACGGGATTAGAAAGCTATGTTGCGGTTCCTCTATATCGTACCTTGACACTGGAAAAATATCTGGGTCAGGATTCGCGCAACACGCCACGGCTGGGGCAACAAGCAGCTCTTGTGCTGGCCCAGGTGCTACAAGACGGTATGACGCCGCCCGCAGCAAACGCAGAGACACGGCCCGTTGTTTTTGAACGTCCACTCTTCCCCATCGCACAGGCTCTTTTTGCTGGTGCGCGTAAAGCACCGAACTGGCAATACACCATTGCATTGCATCGCTTAGCCCTCTTACTAGGACGGTACTGGAACGATATTTCACGCAGTATGATACAGGATCAACGTATTCTGGAGCAGATCTATCCCTGCTTCGCGATGATGCCAGAGGTGGAACGCTGGATTGATGGCCCTGGCCGCGACACATTATTGAAATCGCTGAACGACGCGGGAGAAGACGCACTCATCCCAACCATCAAGGTGTTAGGTGAGCTAGGCGATCCTCGTGCCACAGCACTCTTGCTTGATCGTCTTGCTAGTACGAAGACGTTGACCAATCGGGAGCAGGCATTGTACATTGGTACTATTTGCGATACGCTCGGTCGCCTAGGGGACCAACGGGCTGTCCCCGCGATGCTACACCTGCTACAGCGCACCGTCGCGATTGCGAGACGCAGCACACTGGCGAAACGGCGTGATAACTTGCCGACGGGCGATCCCGCTATTCCAGAGAGCATCGTGTATGCTGCCGTCACCCGCGCTTGCGGGCAGTTGGGCGATAGCAGTGCGCTGGATACGATCTTGCTCGCAGCCAATGATTTTGATCCTTATGTTCGCATGCAAGCATTAGATGCCCTAAAGCGCATTGATCAGGCGCGTGAGGATGTGCGTAGCCGCATGGCAATTCGAGAAGCCTTGAATGATCCACGCGATAGTATTGTGCGTACCGCTTGCCAGCTTGTCGTACAATATCGTGACACCGAGGCAATTCCTACGCTGCGTCACCTCATCGAGGGTCGCCCAGAACTCGCACCTGCGGCCTATGACGCATTACGCCAATTAGGGCAATGAGAAGAGAGGGGCAAGCAACGATAAAGTGGGAGCGGTAGGTCCTGATCTACCGCTCCCGCTTTATCATTGCTTGCCGTTTCTTCTTTGTATGTCATGATGATACATATTCGTCGATTCTGCTAGATCTAGCACCTTTATCCCATAAAAACAGAAGGGTTTCGCTACCACTTGTATACTGGATAGTAGAAGCAAATATATGCAGCAAGCGCGAGGAGGTTTTTGTCTCTCGCTCTATGTTCACCTTAAGGTTGAGGATTAGACAATGAATACATTGGTGGGGAAGACTCTCGGTGGTTATCGACTTTTGCGACTCATCGAGAGTGGTGGTATGGGTGATATTTTTCTCGCTCAACATGCACGTATTGGACGGAAGGTTGCAATCAAAGTAGTATGCGGAGACCTACGTGCCGTTCCAAATACTCCAGAAGGCAAGCAAGCCGCTTTACGTTTTGAGCGTGAGGCACGGGCTGTGGCCGAGTTGGACCATGAACATATTTTGCCACTTTACCATTTTGGTGAGGAACAACTTGAAGCGGGAAGTGGTCCTATCACTTACCTGGTTATGCCCTATCTTCAAGAAGGTTCTTTATGGAATTGGCTACAACAACGCACGCAACAGTTGGGCTTTAGCTGGCCCATTCCTGCTGAGGAAGCGGGCTATTACCTGTTGCAGGCGGCAGCAGGTTTACAATGTGCCCACGACAACGGCATTATCCATCGCGACATTAAACCAACGAACTTTTTAATTCGTGTGGAGCGTGGCCCCTTCAAAGGGATGAATCGCTCCTATCTCGCAACTGTCTTTCCACAAGGCAGACCCCACTTATTGCTGGCAGACTTCGGCTTGGCCGCCTTCTATCGGAGCGGTCGCTCCCTTCATCGCTCGGTGGGAACGCCCTTATATATGGCGCCAGAGCAGTTTGATGATCCTGCGGTTCCAACGTCGGTGCTGGTGGGGCCAGCGGCAGATCAATATGCCCTTGCGGTGATGATGTATCAACTCATGACTGGGCGCGCTGTTTTTGAAGGGACCGCCAGTCAACTCTTGCATCATCATCATCATACGGCCCCGACACCACCGAGTACGTATAACCCGCGCATTCCGAAAGAACTGGATGCGGTATTTTTACGCGCCCTCGCCAAGCAACCAGAGGACCGTCATCCATCCATTCTCACCTTTGCGCAAGAGTATGACACGGTCCTCCAAAAGGTCTTGCTGGAAAGGGCCAGCCAGGAAGTGACGAAGCCACAGGTAGCGTATGAGATTAAACGAGAAGCACGCTTATCAGCGGTGAGCACGCGGCAACGCGAACTGGCGATTCCTCCAGTGGCCACAGCGACCGTTCACTTACCCGCGGGCCATTATAGTCCCAAACCCAATACAGCTCACACAGCAGTCGCCACGCGTGTCGCCACATTAGAGGAGACACCGCCGCGCAAACAGACACCACATCCCTCTGTAAAAGAGGAACGTGTAGTACAGTTTGAGCCAATATCTGACTCTAACGCCCCTACCGAGCCTCAACGAGGGACGGTACAGAAACTAAACGGTACTATTGGTGCTCTTCACTCTCTATCAATCATTCCACTATCTATTATTGCCTTAACATTCCTTCTGTTGGTTGTCATGGGAATTATCTTTGCATCATTATATCTAAGTCATCTGCATTAAACTATTTTATACAAGCACAGGAGGGCAGTGCATGGACAACCTATGTGTCCATGCACTGC
>JBBPYR010000261.1:0-2686 GCA_038199755.1 Ktedonobacterales bacterium
AGTTAGGGTGGCTAAAATTCGGCTTCGTACAGCGTAGGAGACAACAATGGCTATACTTCCAATAGAGATCACAACTGAGCACGTCCCAGGTGTCGCACCCGTAAGCGAGCATTCGCTCTTTATGGGGATAACAGAAGCACATAGCATCTCTGCTTTAGATACACAAAATGACGACGACACGACAAGTGTGCTCAAGCAAGTATCTCATGCGCAACATGTTCCACTGAATGGTGAATGGCTGCGGCATGCCTATGTAGAGGAGCCTGAGAAGCCGCCGATTGGACAAGACTTCGATGATAGCACCTGGGAACATGTCTTTGTTCCCAATAATTTTGGCCTTGAACCCTCGCTCTCGACGCACTTTGGACCCGTGTATTATCGGCGTCGCCTCGCAACACTGGATGTGCCGCATACTATGCTGCTTTTCGATGCGGTCGATTATCTTGCCGATGTGTGGCTAGATAACGAGCACCTTGGACATCATGAAGGTTATTTCGCGCCCTTCTGCTTCGATGTAAGTGGAAAAATACGCACTGGCTCGATTTTAACGGTACGTGTACAGGACCCCTTTGAAGCATTGGAAGATAATCAACCTATTTTTGCGCATTCCAAAAAGGTCATCAAGGGCACACTAAAGTATCATGACTCACGTCCTGGTGGTATACCAGGGTCAAACTTCAATCCTGGTTGGACCGCACGTCTTGGTCAATCGCTCACTACTGGGGGTATTACTGGCGGCGTCTCGTTACATGGCACGGGTCCAGTGCGTCAAGACGCACTCTTCATCACACCGTTAGACACTGAAGCAGGCACTATACATATCGCCGCCCTATTTACAAATCTGACCCCTGATCCAATTGCAGGACATTTTGAGCTAGTGGTCGCCTTACCAGAGCAAGATTCTTTGACTGCTAAGCTACCTATAACATTTGAGCCGGGAGCGAACCGTCTTGACACGCGTATTACTCTTTCCTCCCCTACATTGTGGTGGCCCGTTTCGCATGCCGATTTAGGTAAGCCAACGCTATACACGGTAAACGCAAAAATTATGCTTGAGAATGTGTTGTCGGATACGCATACAACAACTTTTGGTATGCGGACCGCATGTATCACAGGTGAACCTAAACGCTTAGAGGTCAATGGGCGTGCTGTGTTAGTGCAGGCGGCGAACTATATTCCGCGTCAGCACTTCGCGGACGTGGATGTCGAGTTCTACCGTCATGATATGCAGCTTGCCGCCGCCGCACATCTCAACAGCTTCGGTGTGCATGGGCATATTCAAACACCTGCTTGTTACGAAGCCGCCGATCAAGAAGGTATTTTAATCTTTCAGGATTTCGCGTTGCAGTGGCGTTACGACTCAGGCACGGAGACGAATCCAGGCTTTATCGAAAACGCATGTCGTCAGATTGCGGAGATGGCATACACCAATTGGAATCATCCCTCCATCGTCTATTGGGCCTGCCACAACGAACCAATGGCGATGTTCTTCCCCGGCCAACAGCCCGACTCAGCGATTGATTCCGATAATCAAGTGTTGGATGAAGCACTGGAAAACCGCCTGCGCGAGGTCGAACCACTAAGGTATATTCACCGCGCTTCGGGTATCGGTGATGATTTACATATGTATGATGGTTCGCTAGCAGGCAGCAATGTCTACAATGTGCGCGATAAAAAGTCATGGTTTGTGAGCGAATACGGTTTCTGGACGCTTGGTCCTCGTGCCGACACATGGAACGATCAAGGCTGGCCCCCTGACGAGTTTCAGATGAAGCAATGGCTCAGCCGTCTCTCGTTTGGTCCCTCAACCATGAATTTTACGGGCTTGCCAGAACGCTATACGACTCGTAAAGGGTGGCAAGAGGTTACAGAGTTGTATGGAAGTTTCCTCGCCAAATATCAGACGGAATGGTTCCGCATTCATCGTGGCGATCCCTTCTATGCTTATCGCTGGCACTTCTTTGTGGATTGGTGGGGCTGGGCAGGTGGTGGGCTTATCGATGTCGAGCGTAAGCCAAAAGCAACATATGCTGCGCTACAGGCTGCATCACGTAAACTCCTCGTCGCCACATCGCAGCCAAACACGATCTTCGCGCCGGGAACAGAACTTCAGTTTCCGATATATGCGATCAACGAGCAACGCGAAGCTGTTTCGCTCAATGTCTTCTGGCGTTGGTCGCGCATCTCAGCATCTATTGTAATTGGGGTTGATGCTGAGGTCGCACAACGCTATCACCTGCTTGCGAGTGCGAGCGAGAATAGTATGATCGTGGTGCCTCATCCAGGGCATTCGGGCGATGTGCTACTATCGGGAAACATCATCGGCGAAGTAGGGCCAGAAACGACAACGCTTCTGGACACACTAACGCTCAAACTGCCTGATGATGAGTTAGCAGGTGTCACGCTCGACCTGTTCTGGGACGATGGCGAAGCCAACTCATTCCACATTCTAACAGCGAAAGAGGACTGGTTTTGCGGTCCCGGCGCATTTGTTGCTAGTAGTGGTAAGATACAACGCTATGAGGGTGTTTAATTGCGTTTTGGAGACCTATCGTATCTCCATTGACGTAATGCTATTCCTAAATCGGCTACATCTGTTGAGTTACCATAGGAGCTATTGCTTAAATCGTTGTAAAGTCGTGTGATGTATCCAACATTATAGCTTGACTTTACCATTCTCGATGTA
>JBBPYR010000262.1:0-4510 GCA_038199755.1 Ktedonobacterales bacterium
CATCCTAAAAGATGCAGCCGAACACAACATCGTCATCTGGATCGGCAAAGCCGAAGCCATGACCATTGCCGAGGGCCTCAACGAGATATCGCCACAACGCCCCATGGCCGCGCACCTAATGGCGAATGTGTTCAAAGCAACCGGCATCCAACTCGCAGAGGTACGGATAGCCACCCTCAAACACGAGATTTTCTACGCCATCATCAAAGTTCGCCACAACGGCACAGAACACGAGATCGACGCCCGACCAAGTGATGCCCTCTCCCTGGCCGTACTACTCAACGCCCCCATCTTTGTCTCCACAGAGATCATCGAGTATGTCAGCAACGCAACAACGGGCAGAGCAACGATTCCCCTCACCGAATATACCGACGTAGGGCGCGAGGCCATCTTGCAAGCACGCGAAGACACCACAACTGAACTCCAAAAGCTCATCGCCTCACTAGGTCAGAGCGCAGCGCACGCAGAGAAAGAGGAACGGGAAAAGGCCAAACAGCAGTTGATTGCTGAATGGAAAGAGGAGCGCAAAAAGCAGCAATAAGTTCACCTCTATCACATAACATGCAGAGTTCTTGAGCCCATCTTGAGAAAACTCTGCATTTTTCTGTGCTCATTTTGAGAGAAAATGACCGATAATAGTAGTATAGGCTGACAAGCCTTAAAAATCTCTTTTCGCGTCGTAGGGAACGTCTCAATCTCGTATGCTAGCGCAACAATCTTTCTGTAAAATACATGAGGAGACACGTGTAGAGCGCAAGAAAAAATGTGAGGGAATAGAGCAATGAATCAGCCAGAGCAGCCGCCGTTACCATCCCCAGATGAACCAGCAACATCTACAAGCACCACTAGTACCATATCTACACCAGCAGATAGCAATTCCAATGCCCAGACCTTCGGCACTAATATGGCAACGAACAATCTCTCAAAGGTGCGTGTGGTAGGCTCAACCCACAAACATTTTCGGCGTGTACGTAACGGCGTACTCGAAGCGACAGAAGGGGTAGATATTCCCGAAGAGCCTGTGGGACGCCTCATCTACAATGCAAAAAAATTCCTCATTGGCCCACCCATCGCCACAGCAAAGGCTGAGCAGGAACGGCTCACCAAGTTCAAAGCATTAGCGGTTCTCTCCTCCGATGCCATTTCCTCCGTTGCCTATGCGACTGAAGCCATCCTTATCAACCTTGTCGCCGCTGGCTCTGGTCATCTTGCCCTGACCTTACCCATTAGCCTGGTCATCATCGCGCTCCTGTGTATCGTCGCCATCTCCTATCGTCAAACCATTCCCGCCTATCCCAACGGTGGTGGCTCCTACATCGTTGCAAAAGAGAATTTAGGTACCCTGCCAGGGCTGGTTGCGGCGGCAGCACTCATGATTGATTATGTGCTCAACGTCTCCGTCAGTGTTTCCGCGGGCGTGCAAAATCTTGCCTCGCTCTTTCAACCGCTCTCTCCCTATGTCGTTACGATTGATATCATCCTGCTCGTCCTGATTACCATCATCAACCTGCGCGGCGTGCGTGAATCGGGCACGATCTTCGCGCTTCCCACCTATTTCTTCGTTGCCAGCGCGGTCGTACTGATTGTCGTTGGCCTCTTTGAAGCCTATGTTTTGAAAAGGCAACCAGTCATTGGCACCTTCGCGTATGTGAAGGCTAGTGAGCCACTCACGCTCTTCCTCATTCTGCGTGCCTTCGCCACTGGCTGTTCTGCCATGACAGGGGTCGAAGCCATCTCCAATGGCGTACCCGCCTTCGAGAAGCCCGAAACGCGCAATGCCTCTATCACGCTCACGTGGATGGCGGGTATCTTGGGTGTGCTCTTCCTAGGCATCTCCCTACTGGCAATGACCTACCATGTCGAGGCACATGAATCCGGTAATCCAACCGTCATTTCCCAGATTGCCCACATGGTATTCTATGGCCCGCTCGCCTTCATGTTTCCCGTGTTTCAACTGGCAACGCTGGGTATCCTCACGCTTTCCGCCGAGACCAGCTATTCGGACTTCCCTCGCCTCGCATCATTGCTTGCTCGCGATAAATACCTGCCCAGCCTCTTCTCTTTTCGCGGCGATCGCCTAGCGTTCACAGTTGGCATTATCGTACTAGCAGTGCTGGCTGGCGTGTTGCTAATCACCTTTAATGGTAGTACCGATAGCCTCATCAACCTCTTTGCCATCGGCGTCTTCCTGTCATTTACGCTCTCACAGGCGGGCATGGTACGGCACTGGTGGCGTCTGCGCGGTCAACAGGCACATTGGCGACGCAGCATGCTCATCAATGGCACTGGTGCGGTGACAACCATTCTGGTCGCAGCCGTCATCGCGATTACCAAATTTCTCACCGGTGCCTGGATAGTAATTCTGCTAATTCCTCTGCTTGTGCTGATGTTCCAGGCCATTCACCGCCACTACACCCGCTTTGAACGCGAGCGCACAACCGATATTCCGCTGCGGCCAGAGGACATCCACCACCGCATTATTGTTCCCATCGATATGCTTGATCGCGCCGCCAAACAAAGCCTAGCCTATGCACGCTCTTTCTGCTCACAGGTCATCGCGGTCCACGTCTCGGTCAATGAGGAAGACGCCCACCGTCTCGGTCATGCCTGGGACGAATGGCAGCAGCATTTCGCCCATGACGAGGAGACGCACCTGCTCATCATCGAGTCTCCCTATCGCTCACTGGTACGCCCTCTGCTAGCCTATATCGACACCGTTCATGAGCGGCACCCCAATGATACCCTCACCATCATTCTACCCGAATTCGTGGTAGCGCATTGGTGGGAATACCTCCTGCACAACCAGACAGCGTTCCGGCTCAAAGCGGCCCTACTCTTCCGCCCGGGCATCGTTGTAGTTGATATCCCTCAACATCTGCGCGACCGACAAAGGCAAACGGACAAACCTGCATAAAAGCTACTAGACGTTGAGGCTACTCTACATCGCCACATCTTCAATATGTGTGGCGATGTACCACATGTTGCCACATACATCTTTCACACCAGCCATACGGTCTCCCTGTGGCTGATCTTCAGGCTCCATAATTGAGGTGGCTCCACTTTGTAGCGCACGTTGATAGACAGCATCTACATCAGGCATGTACAGGAAAATCATTGCAGGCATCGGCTCCCCACTACGCAGACCATCACCGCCAATCATCACCATTGAGTCACCAATCTTGACCTCAGCGTGAATTCCACCCGCTGAACCCGTGCCGCGATAAAGCTCTACCGCCCCAAACGCCTGTTGCAGAAACTCAATCAACTGATTCACACCCCTCACGACCAGATAGGGTGTCACCGTGTGAAAACCCTCGCGTACAGCTTGAACTGCCATTGTCATTCCTCCTTTGCCAATTAAAGTTTACAGATCACTTCATTGTACCAATCAGGAGGATACGAGTCAAACAAACGTTCCAAATCACGAAGGCTGTTGCAAGTTTGGAAAACCGTGTCGTAGCAACTTCTGTATGAACAGCTTCAGCCCCCCTCTGGAAACATAAATTCCCACTTTGTCATTCCATTACGGTCAAGATGTAAGTCTCTCTTCATAGTCTCACATTGCAATACTTGCTCCACTAACTGCTTGAGTGCCTCATCAGATTCAGCCGCAAAATACCATGAAGTCTGTCTATCCGCTTCCTGAATCAGAATGCGCTGGTAGCCTGAAAAGAAACGATAGTTTACGGCACCTGGAAAAGCATAAGTTCGTGGTCCTTCTCGAAACCGTTCATGTAAAAAATCTAGTTCTGTTGGCAGTAAGAACTCTTTGCAACCAAACATCTGGTCTTCTGGATTGATGACCAAACTATCCCATATACACGTATAGACAAAAACTGAGAACTTTTCTGCACAGAGATGCCATTTTGCAGAAGGACTTAACTCTTCCGACACAACCACAGGCGGATCGTCTTCATCATTCAACTCAATGGCCCAAAAACAGTTACTTTGTACTTCCGTCATTATCAAGAGTAAACCTTGCTTTAGCAAATCAATAGAGTGAGAAACCCCATCTGACCAGTAGCTTTCGAGATGCCCTAACTGCTGTACGGAACGCACGACCCCAACCGGAGGGTAGCGGCTTAGAAGAGCGGGAGCTTGTTCGAGGGCATACCAGGCTTTGACAGCAGCAGGTAAGAGGAGTCCGTGTGTCTGCTCGAAATGCTGCAAGCCAGCGAGCGATATCGCGGAGATGATTGGTTTTTCATCGAGAAGTTGCAACGTAGCCTGATGATAGAGGGGTAGTGAATTGGGCTCCATGGTATCCTCCGTATTCCTCAAAGCAACCTTGGTAATCTTACAGGAAAAGAGGTGATGCTAGTATAGAGGATTTGACTAAACGAATAACGTTGTCGTGCCTGAAAACCCTATTTCAGCTTTCCCTGCATGCGCCATATCAATCGCGTCAATCTAATCATCAAGCCAG
The DNA here is from genome assembly GCA_038199755.1 of Ktedonobacterales bacterium. Taxonomy (GTDB): domain Bacteria; phylum Chloroflexota; class Ktedonobacteria; order Ktedonobacterales; family Ktedonobacteraceae; genus JBBPYR01. The sequence goes on from JBBPYR010000262.1 coordinate 4,427, forward strand.
CGATTCCATGAGGTTTATAAGAAGGATAAGATTGCAGGCGTGTAATCAAGCCATCGCGAGTTTCCATAACAAATGTTTGCGGCA
>JBBPYR010000263.1:0-2059 GCA_038199755.1 Ktedonobacterales bacterium
AATCGCTCGACTTCTCCATCTGGCAAAGGAACAAGCGTGCCGAGTTGTTTGGCGATAGCATAGGTTTTGGCACAATCCTCTAATGCATGAGCAATGGAGAAGGTAAGCGACAATGTTCTACCAATAACCATTGCTCCATGATTGCCCCAGAGCAGTGCTGGGCGGTCTCCTATGTGTTTGGCAACATGTTCCGCGAATGCCGGTGTGCCAGACATCATATATGGTGCAACAGGTACTTCCCCGCCTAGACACAATGCAGATTCCGCGAGAAACATGGGGATCGGTTGATGAACGAGACTAAATGCCGTTGCATAAGGTGAATGCGTGTGCATGACACAGTGGATGTCTGGTCTGCGCTGTAAGAGAAGTGTATGAAGTGGTGTTTCGACTGAGGGTTGCCACCTGCCCTCAACAACAATATTTTGTTCATCGACTACCACAATGTCTTCTGCGGTAAGTAGCTGATAGTCCGCGCCGCTAGGCGTAATGCAAATGAGACCGCTTTCAGGATCACGTACACTTACATTTCCCTGTGTTGCTTGTACAAGTTGGCTTTCATACATTTTCCTGGCATAGCGTGCAAGTTCGCCCCGAAGTTCCATCAGCTGCATATAAAACTTACTCCTCGGACTTATTTTTCAGAAGGGACATGTAACAAGCGTGTTAACCATCCCCAGCGTGTGGAGGATGCTGATGGAGTGGCAGATAGTGAGACAAGAGAATGTGTTTCAGCTACGTATCCAAGTGTGCTACTTCTCCCATTTTGGGAAGTTGGAACTGTGCGCTCATTCCGCAGGGGTGCGGTAATCTGTTGCTCTTCCTCATCGTCGTCATTGTTAGATATGTCGTATGGATATGTTTGCTGAACTCCCAGAGGTGTCCACTCACCAGCATGTTCATCAATCTTTTCCTCGTTGCGTACTGGCTCATGCGGATTAGGCAGGTCGGCAGGTGGTAGGTTGCCCGTAAGTACCGGCTCCTGTTCACGCATAATCTGATCACGTCGCATTGGTTGTGTCTCCTGTTTTTCCAGTGCAATACGTGTATCGACTTCTGCAAGCAGACGCGAAATTTCAGGACGAAGTGCGCGGTTGCTTTCGGGGATACGTGTCCATTGCGCAAGTGCGGCAGGATAGTAGCCTGCGCGATAACAGTAGAGACCTAGCATTGAGCGTGCATCAAAAATGTTCATGCGTTGCCAGAGTGCGATGTCTTCGGCGGGTGTTTCAATGACATCTTCGCTTGCTTCGATGATCTCAACAAGATGATAGAGGTTTATACCCATGATGCTGTAGGGATAGCCATAGTACAATGCGAGTCTGCGGCGGCGTGTGCGCTCGGCGGGATGTTCGCCCACAAAGTAGCGTTTCGACCATGAGCCACTAGACCAGATAATACCAGCTAGAATGAGCGCGAGAATACGGCCCAGGTAGCGTTCCCAGGATAAGGGTGCTAGACCTGCCATAACGCCAAGCAAGGCAAAGCAAGCACCTAATGCCCAAGCACCATATACAAGGCGACGGCGATCCCAGCCTAATAGGTCGAAATGGCAATGGAGCGGCGTTGCTAGGAATGGTAGTGGAAACTCCGTATGTGGCACAAATGTGGATGTATTGGCAAAGCGTAACACCTTGAGTTTGCGACGAAAGAAACGGGTCATAAGGCGTGATTGAACGAGTGCGGAAAGCCCTTCGAGCACGAATGCGCCACCAATCAGGTATAAACTGCTTTCCTGACGGGAAAAGACCGCTATCATTGCAAGAATGCCCCCAAGTGCTAGTGCGCCGCTATCGCCCATAATGATAGACGAGCGACGCTTCGCTGTTCCTTTCCTGCGAGCTGCCCACGACGAAGGCCAGTTCCAGGGAAGGTAGCCAAGTACGCTAGCTGCACAAAGAATGGCAAACACTTCAAGCACGATACCGCTGGAGTGCTGAGGGTCAATAAGCCCTGTCACGATGATACCAAAAGCGAGTGCCGAACTAAAGACAAGTCCTCCCGCTAAACCATCGAGGCCATCACTGAAATCAACGGATAACGAGGTGATACTTCCGATAGC
>JBBPYR010000264.1:0-30428 GCA_038199755.1 Ktedonobacterales bacterium
ACCGCAATGACGAAACAAGAATTTCTACGTCTGGCCCAATTATTTCCGGTTGCGGCAGCTTTGAAGTCGCCGGAAGATATGAAAGTGGCGTTGCTGTCGCAAGTCGCATTGTTATTTTTACTCAAGGGTGATGCCTTTGAGATAGCGCCGTTTATTCAGCAGGCCCATGCACGGGGCAAAGGGGTAGTGGTGCATGTTGATCTCGTCAGTGGGGTAGGAAAAGATCGAGCGGGTATTCAATACTTGCGTCAGATAGGGGTTGATGCCATCATTACCAGTCGTTCGCAACTGGTGGCGGCTGGACGCGCCGAGGGCCTAGTCACTATTCAGCGTCTTTTACTAGCGGACGATGCCTCTCTGGATACCGGCGTGCGCACCATTGCGCGTGCGGCTCCTGATGTCGTAGAGGTGTTACCGGGGATCATTTTTCCAGAGATTGCTTCTTTGCTACAACAACTTTTGAAAGGGCCCTTTATTGCGGGTGGCTTTATTCGCGACGCGAGTGATGTTGTGCGCCTACGTGCCGCAGGTGCCATTTTGAGTAGTAGTAGCACGTATACACTCTGGGGTCAACCCGATGTATAATGGGAGAGCCACGATACCCCATGTCTTTGCTATCGCAGAGTCAGGTAGAGAGTTACCACGAGGATAGAGGAGCAATTATGCAGCAACTGCCGAACATGCTTAGCCTTAGCCGACTAGTAGCGACTTTGCTAGTCTTTATATTGGTGTTGATTAATCAACCGTGGGCATTTTTGCTTGCCACGGTCTTGTTTGTGCTCGCGTCGATCACCGATTTCTTTGATGGCTATTTGGCCCGACGCTTAAAGGTGGTTTCATCACTGGGCGTGTTTCTTGATTTGACGGCGGACAAGGTATTTGTTTCCGCGATTCTGGTGGCATTTGTACAGATTGAGATTGTGCCTGCCTGGGTGGTGTTTGTGATTATCACGCGCGAATTTTTGGTAACGGGTCTGCGCTCGGTGGCAGCAGCGAAGGGGCATGTGATACCGGCGGGCATCTGGGGTAAGCAAAAGACGTTTATTACGCTGGTTGCGATGGGACTGCTTTTATTGGCGAAGGGGTTGGGAGCACATCTGCTTTCCCTGTTCCCACCGATGCTGACGTTTAACCGCCAGACGTTGGTGCCTTCTGAACTGATGCTTTTGCTGGCTGATGGCTTGCTGATTGTCGCGGTGATCTGGACTGTCTTCTCCGGCATTGAATATGTGATTGGCGCACTGCCAATCTTCCAAAACGAAGGAGCATCGAAAGCATAGCGAGGTAGGTGAACCACAGGGAATGGTAGGCCCTCCCCTGTGTGTTCACCTACCTCGCTATGCTTTGACTTCGGTAGATGTATTTTGTGGAGTGTTCGAGGGAATGGCCTCTTTTTGTCCGATCTTGCGTTCTTTCCCGGCTAACAAGCGTTGAATATTATCAAAATGGAGAATGATCACAAGGGCTGGGGCTGCGACCATGAAGACCAGATAGGGTAGAGGGAGCCAGCCGAGGAAGTAGAAAATGATGCCACAAACAATAGAGGTTGCGCTACCGACGATAGAGCCGAGCGAAACATAGCGTGAGATAGCGATGGTGCTGAACGTGGTAATCATGCTGATAAAGAAGGTGAGTGGCGAAATAATGAGTAGGCCGCCGCCGCCGGTCATGACGCCCCGCCCGCCTTTGAAGCCGATGAAGATAGGGTAACAGTGCCCAACCAGTGCGGCCAGGGCCGCGAGTGCTGGTCCCCAGCCGTGAACGTTCAGAGCTGGGACAAGCAGGGCAACTAGGGTTGGGCCGATTCCTTTTGAGATATCGAACAGAAAGACAACGGCTGCTGGGCCTTTTCCCAGTGTACGTAGGACATTGGTGGCGCCGGTCTTATGGCTTCCGTAGTTGCGTATGTCGAAATCTTTTCCGCGCAGCAGTTTGCCCATCCAGTAACCGGAGGGAAGCGAACCCCACAGATAGCCAATAATGATCGCGAGCAAGAGTGAACCAACGATGTTCAGCATCGCACGTGCTCCTTTTCTGTTAAGAACTGCATCCTTGACACCCCTACTACTCCTAGCACCATACCATTGACACTTATCCCCATTATAGACTCGTTTGGAGGAAATTGCTAGGTACGCCATTGGCCGTTTGCCATCCACACGATGTTGTCAGTGAGATGAATGTCCTCAATCTGTGTCGAAATGCGCAGTAGCATGCCTGGTGTGGCCTCTTCCATCTCTAGAAATGTATCTGGATGGCAGAGGCAGATGTTTTGCGCAGTGAGTTGGGGGTGAGCTGCAAGTACAGTTTGTATTGTCTGCTTGATAGTCTCGGTCCGTCGTTCACCTTGCTCGATGAGCGTTTTTCCCGCGAGCAAGGCCTTATAAAGGGCGGTGGCGGCGCGCCGCTGCTCGCTGGAAAGCCGAATGTTGAGGCTGCTTGCGGCTAGTCCATCGGACTCACGCACCACAGGGAGGACGCGTAGTGTGACATCAATGGAGAGGTCGCGCACCAACTGGCGCACGAGTGCAACCTGCTGCACTGCATTTTGCCCGAAAAACGCCACATCAGGACGGACGATTTGTAAAAATTTCACTATTCCGGTGGAGAAGCCGCGCACGAATTCTGTGCCGCGCTCAGACGCAATGCGCTCAGCCAGGGGGCCAGTAGGAGTAACGTAGGTTGAAAAGGTCGGAGGATACACGGCCTGATGGGAAGGGAGAAACACCACATCAACGTCTGTGGTACGTAACAGTTGTAAGTCTCGTTGTATAGTATGGGGGTAGTGCTGTGCTGCCTCTAAGGAAGGAAATTGGAGTGTATTGACGAAGATACTGACGACGCTCATTTCACATTCTTTGTGTGCGGCTTGTATCAAGGTAAGGTGTCCGTTGTGCAAATTGCCCATCGTGGGAACAAAACCGACAGCTCCACCCATGATCCAGCCACGAGCCACCTCAATCATCTCGTCGAGCTCGTGAATGATACGCATGTTGGCTCCCGATATATAGGCTCGCTAACTTGCTACCCAGTTTGCAAGCATTGGCCCCTCTAGAAGAAAAAAGTATAGGAATACGCATTTGTATTCCTATACTACATATACGTAGTACAAAACTTTGATATTACAGAGAAGACAACAATAGGACGTTTTATGTATGAAATAGAGGAAATTGGTAAAAAATATACATACTGTAGTGTTCTTAACGTATAGCACAGTTTTCAGTAACCGTGTATACTACGTTACACGCTCGTCGAAGGAGGTTTTGTGTATAAAATTATTGTAACGTGTCTAAAGCTGTTTTTCAGGCTGCTGGCTTTGTCGATTTTGGGCTGCGTGCTGTTGGTGGTGCGTTATATTTTTAGAACGCCACAGCCATTGGAGAGCACGCTATCAGGTGAAGCGCATCTGTATAAATGGACGTATGGGCAGGTGTATTATCAAATTATGGGTTCTGAAGCTGCGCCGCCACTCGTGCTTGTGCATGCTCCTGGCATTGGTGCATCTTCATATGAGATGCGGGGTATTATGAATGAGTTGTCACAATACTATCGTGTCTATACGCTTGACCTGCTCGGTTTTGGTCTTTCTGATGCTCCAACTATATCCTATACAGCTGATACGTATGTCGCATTGCTCACTGATTTTTTGACTGCTGTCGTGGGTCGTCCCGCCATTTTGCTGGCTAGTGGTTTGAGTTGTCAATATTGTACTGCTGTGGCGGGGACCCATCCTAACCTCTGTAGCGGATTGGTGTTACTTTCACCCCTCTCGCTCTCTTCACAACGCCATCAGGCGAGTGCCTTGACGTTTGTTGCGGGCTTACCCTTTTTTGGGCTAGCGTTGTATGTCCTGCTGTCCATGCGCTTTTTTTTGCCAGAGTCACCTAGCGACCAAAAGCAGGTGAGGGAACAAGGTCGTAACTATCGTTTTGTGGTGGCGCATCAGCCGAATGCAGATCGAGCAGGGTCAGCTTTCCTCGCTGGAAGGCTTGCGCTGGTGGATAGTGCTGCGCATGCACTGGCCAGTGTCCCACCTACACAGCCAGTGCTAGAACTATGGGGAACGCGCAGACTACAGGATGTGCAGACGCATGCTTTGCAGGAGTTTGCCACGCCGCACACGCAAGTAGTGCTTTTGCGCGATGTGGGACCGCAGGTATTAGAGGAGCAACCGGAAGCAGTAGTGACCCATCTCTTGAAATGGGCAGGACAACAGTGCGATGCCGCAAAGCAGACCGAGCCTCTTGTCACTGAGAACGTCTCTGAACGCGGAGAAAAGGAGCAGGAAACCCTCGCTGTCCAAGAGATGCCTGAGGTGCAAGAGGGAAACGCGACTCGTGTTGATAGGATAGAGGATGGTGAAGCAGGAGGGCCTATAGAGGGGGGAGAAGGGGTAAAGAGGGTAGAAGGAGAGGTGGCAGGGGGGATAGAGGCGTATTGTGCTAAGTGCCGACAAAAGCGAATGATGCTCCATGCGAAGCCGACGGTCACAAAGACAGGGCGTCGTGCGCTTGAGGGAGTTTGCCCTATTTGCGGGACACGGTTATTCCGATTTATCAGTAATCAGAAAGAAAATAATTCTGAACGATAAGTGAAAATTAGGTACAAAATCACTTGACGTTCTGAAATTCAAGACGTATAATCACCTTCATGCGTATCAGGCACCCGCTTTTTTTGTCATGACTAGGTACGCAATGGTGTCATCTCGACCTGCGTCAGCAAATGGTAGTAACTCAAGCAAGGATCAAGAGAGGGTAGGTGGGGGTAGGTGGAGGAATGTATAATAATCCTGAATAATGGATGGATAGGTGTTGTGATAGAACGAAGAGACCAAAAAGGGAACTATCTACAAGAGATCAGCAAGCGGTCGAGAGTCTCAGTACCAGGGAGGAGCGTATATCAATGAGTATTGGTGGACAGAGTGATGCAAAGTCAGAGCGCAGAGTTTATCGTCTGACGCCTGATGGTTATGCTAAGATGAGAGAAGAGTTGGACTACTTGCGTAATGTGAAGCGCAAAGAGGTAGCCGACTATATCCACGAAGCTAAGGAAGCTGGCGATATCAGCGAGAGTAGTGCCTATGAGGATGCCAAGAACGAGCAGTCGATGGTGGAGGGCAAGATTCAGAAGCTTGAGCATATTCTTGCTTCCGCGGAAATTATGACCACAGACGTACACGACGAGGTGCGTATTGGCATGCAGGTGGAGGTGGAGAGTGATAGTGGTGCGAAGCGCATTTTCAAGTTGGTAGAGACCTTTGAAGCTGATCCCAAATCTGGTCTGATCTCTGATCAATCCCCTGTGGGCAAGGCTCTGATGGGCCACAAAGAGGGTGACGAGGTAACTGTTACCACTCCGGGCGGTGTGACAAGTTATGTAATTCTCTCCATTCGCCCCATGTTATAAGCTGACGAGCTGTCAATATGCATGCGCATACACGACTGCCCTGCACAGATGTGCAGGGCAGTCGTGTATGCGCATGCATATTGACACATACCGTTCGGATAGGTAATATAAGGTATACGCCCAAAGAAGGTAGTAATGCCAGGGAAAGAGGCGGTAAGGAGAACGAAAAAAGAGTGTTAACGTATGAAGACATGACCGCATATTTCCTCAAGGCGGCAGCAAGTGTTGTATTAAGTACCCATCCCGAATATTGGTTCAATGCTCGCTCGCTGGAGCGCGAGTTTGCTTGCACCTGTCATGCGGGAAGCTGTGAGGAGGCCGAGCATCATAGTTCGTGTATGATCTCTTTTACTTGGAGCGCATTGGATACTGCTCTTTCGCAGGAGGGGCCTGTTGGTGTATGTGACTTCTTCCACGAGGCCGATGCGAACTGCCCACATTTACACACGAGTGATATCCCGCCACTAGTGTTAGACCTGTCCTATTCGCTGCCGTTGCATGGCACGCCGATCTTGGACACGACGCTGCTTTCCTTGCTGCAAATGCTCAAGTTGCGTGCGAGTGAGGAGAGCAGACGCACCGTTGAGACGCGACCAGGAGTGAGCATGACGCTACACGAAAATAAGCTTCAGCCTGATATGTTAACGTTGCAGCAGCGGGTGGAGTTACCAATCTGGCACCCTGATGGTTTGCATGGCTTGCACGAAGATGTGTCAACGCTCTCGCGTCGTCGTGCCGAACGTCGCCGTCGAGCCATTGAAGGTGTGGATGAGGGTGCCGAGATGGTTGCGGACAATCCTCAGCCCGAAGAGTGGCTGCCAGAGGTGATGGTGGAGGTGTGCCAGGATATTCTCCACGTGTTGGAGGCCTTGGACGCCACGCTGTCTTATAATTCACTAGATAATGCCTAAAAGCCAACAAGAATGACGCGAGGCTATGGTGCGGCTTGCCACACCGTAGCCTCGTGTGATTAATACATCCTTGTAGGCTTACGCCTTCTCTCTGGTGGGAGTAGCACATCGAGGACATCATCGACGGTGATAACCCCTTCAATGATGCCCGCTTCATTCAGGACAGGAACGGCGAGCAGATTGTATTTAGCAATCGTCTCGGCCACCTCGCGCGGGTCGGTGTCGGGCTGCACGCTGATGATATCGGTCTCCATGATCTCTTCTAGCGTCTGTGTGGGGGTGGCGATCAGTAAATCCCACAGGGAGACAACGCCGAGCAGTGTACTCTCTTCCTGTTCTTCATCGGCGACACAGTAGATGTAGGCGATACGTACATCATGCTCGCGAATGTTGGTGCGTATACTTTCCACTGCCTCGGCGACGGTACGCGTCTGGGTCAAGGGGACATAATCGGTCGTCATCATGCCACCAGCTGAGTGTGCTTCGTACTCGAGCAGTTCTTGCACCTCTTCAGATTCCTCTGGCTCCATCATGCGGAGCAGTTCTTGAGCGCGCTCTTCTGGTAGGAGGGCGAGCAGGTCGGCGGCCTCATCGGGTCCCATAGCTTCCAGAATGTCAGCGGCACGCTCGATCTTGATGTTTTCAAGGATGTGCCGTTGACGGTCGGTGTCGATTTCTTCCATCGTGTCGGCGGCGGTTTCGTCATCCAGCCCTTCGATCAGACGAGCCCCTTGACCAGGAGTGAGTTGGTGAACGATCTCGGCAATATCGGCGGGGTGGAGTTCCGCGAGTTGACCACTCTGTGGGCGAGGGTTGGCTAGCGTAGCCGTTTCCGTTTGCTCGATGCGTTGTGAACTGATAATTTCAATGTGTTCCCACGGCACGAGCCGAGTGGCTGTCTGCAAGGTTTGCACGCCTGGCAGCCAGGGGGGGGCGATACGGCGTACCAGTCCCAGTGGGCTGCTATCAATGCCGAGGATACGCCAATCGTCGTCCAGACCGATGTCGTTTACACGAACAGCCTTTTTGCGTACAATATCGACGACTTGTTTATCCATTACATCCCGAATGAGGCCAATTTCCTGGTTTGATGGCTCTTCTGGCTGTTGCGCAAACTCTATCAAAGGAGTATGCAGTAAGAATGCATGCTCCAGACGTTCAAAGGAGCCGAGCGGGACACGCCAGGATTGGTCTTCTTCCCCTTCAACGAGAAGAACGCTGGCATAGGCGGCTTCGCCTATGCGCACAACGGGCGTTAAAACATCAATTATTTTGCCGACGCGCTCCTGTTGAGGATATTCGACAGGAGCGTTTAGCATTTGGCTCAGGTACAACATAACCTTTACTTTTACTTCTCAACACGGGCATCAGGCAACACACTACGGGTTGCATGTTCGCGTGCGAAACTCTCTTCTTCCGCCTGCTGGCGGCTATTCAACGTTTGTATATGGGTGACGCTGGCCCCGACGAAATCGCGAAACAAGGGATGTGGTCGCGTCGGGCGGCTCTTGAACTCTGGATGGAATTGCGAGGCGACAAACCAGGGATGGTGAGCCAGCTCGATAACCTCAACCAGACTATTGTCAGCGGAGCGACCACTGACGACCAGACCGTGCGACTCCATGCGCTTACGGAATTCGTTATTGAACTCATAGCGATGACGGTGTCGCTCGAATACGATAGGTTCACCGTAGGCGCGATAGGCTTTCGTGCCGGGGGTGAGGCAACAGACCCAGTTACCCAGACGCATTGTACCACCTTTATCGGCAATTTGTCGCTGAGTTAGCATGAGGTCGATGACAGGGGCGGGTGTCTGTAGATCGAATTCAGTGCTATTCGCTCCTTCGAGGCCAAGCACGTTGCGTGCGATTTCGATGACGGCGACTTGCAATCCGAGGCAGAGACCGAGATAAGGGATGTTGTTGCGGCGCGCAAAGCTGGCTGCTTTGATCTTGCCTTCAATGCCACGATGTCCGAAACCGCCAGGAACAACGATGCCTGCCACATCCTCTAAGACCTCGGTATAGCCCTCACCCATGTGTTCGAGTGCCTCGGAATTAATCCACTTGATACGCACATCGACATCATGATGCCACCCGGCATGATCGAGAGCTTCTGTCACCGACATGTAGGCATCATGCAACTCGACATACTTGCCGACGAGGCCAATCGTGAGTTCCTGACGTGGACGTTTAATCGTCGTTACCAGTTCACGCCATTCTTGCATCGCAGGCTCTTGCTGTTTCAGGCCCAGGTCTTTCACCAGATATTCGCCGAGGCCAGCTTCTTCTAACACAAGGGGAACTTCGTAGATGGTGTCAGCGGTGAGCAGGGGGACAACGGCACGGGCTTCGATGTTGCAGAAGAGGGCAATTTTTTCGCGTAGTTCCTCGGACATGGGATAGTCGGAGCGACAGAGGATGGCATCTGGTTGAATGCCGACGCGCAAAAGCTCTTTTACGCTATGCTGTGTAGGTTTGGTTTTGAGTTCTTTTGTCGCTCCAAGGTAGGGTAAGAGGGTCACATGCAGATAAAGGACATTCTGTCGTCCGACATCTTTGCGCATTTGACGAATGGCTTCCAAAAATGGTTCGCCCTCAATATCGCCGACGGTGCCCCCGACCTCGACAATGACCACATCGGCATCGGAGCGACGCGCCACCGCGTGAATGCGATCCTTGATCTCATTGGTGATGTGAGGAATGACCTGGATGGTGCCACCCAGATATTCACCCCGTCGTTCTTTGCCGATGACCGCGGCATACACTTGGCCCGTGGTGACGTTATTGGCCTGATACGCGGGCTCGTCGGTAAAGCGTTCGTAGTGGCCAAGATCGAGGTCGGTCTCGGCTCCATCGTCGGTTACAAACACCTCACCATGTTGATAGGGCGACATAGTGCCTGGATCAACATTAATGTAGGGGTCCAGTTTCATTAAAGAGACAGAGACCCCACGATTTTTGAGGAGGCGACCAAGTGATGCAACGCTGATACCTTTTCCGACTGATGAGGCTACACCACCAGTTACGAATATAAATTTAGACATGACAGTATTTTCTCCTTCACCCTGGGGCCTTGCCATAGGGCACGATGCTGCAAAAGAGATACGTGAAACCCTTGATTGTCGTCATTGCGTTTATTGTCGTGGTGACAGCAACACAACTTGCATTTCTGTTGGTATGTTTGTACGTGTAACGTTGATTTTCGGTTGTGGGTTGACTGTCTGAATTCCCATCTCGCGACAGAATTTGCTGAGTGTATCGGTCGCGTCTCGCCCGCTGCCTGCACCCGGAACGGGGGCATTTTCGGCTGGAGCGGTCAAATAGAAAGGAATGACGATACGCGGTTCTACCTGGCTAATCAGCTCAGCAGCTTGAGTAGCGTGGATGGTGTGGTGATCACCAATCGGTAAGAGCAGTACATCAGCATCTGCAACCGCTTCTAATTGTTCTTCGTGTAAAGATTGACCCAATGCTCCTAGATGGCAGACGACCAGATCATCAATGTGAATGATATAAATGGTGTTGCGTCTGCGCTCCTTGCCGTCTTTCTCGTCATGGTTATCGGCGATGCCCGTAATCAGCACGTCGCTAATTTCATATTCCCCAGCTCCACGCACAATGTAGGGTGTTCCACCAATAGAAAGGGAAGTGGAAAGACCAGAAGGTGTATGGCTGAGGGTGACGATAGAGGGGCTGATCTTACTCAGCAGGAGCGATTCGCCTGACTGAGGAGAGAATGGGTCTGTAATTAAGGTAGCATTTTTGCCACGCAACTGAAAACAGGCGTGGCTTAGCCAAGATATTTCCATAGTATGTTAACGCTTCTCTCGCATAAGTTCGGGCGGGGACCACTCGATGTCCTCGCCCGAGTGGTATTGTACCACAGGGATGGGTGTTCTACAAGAGAAGTAGCAGAAAGTACAAGGGAAAGGGGATGCAGTTCTGCCGCTAGTGGTAGAACTGCATCCCCTTTCCCTTGTACTTTCTTAGTGATTACTGAGCTTACTCGTTGCCGTTGACAAGGGCAGCAATCATGGACTCGTTAAGGAGGGGGCCACTTACTGTCATGTCGCCATTGGAGGCCTTCGACGCGAAGGTGAGTGAGCTGTGGGCAACCGTGACTTTCACCTCACGTCCACGTACCCCTACACGGACGGCGGCGGCTTCGACCGCCTTCTCAATGCGTTGTGCGACGATGTCCGCGCCATGTTGTTCTGCGCGAATGACGGCGGTCACGATGCCAGGGCCATTGATGGAGAGTTTATCTTCTTTCCGGATTTTTGTACGCAGGGTAGGCAGCAATTTGCGGGCGACTTCGGTTGCCTCGCGATCCTCGCGTTCGCGGTTGACATCATCGCCCTGAGCCCCTTCGATGATGAGGCGGAAGACAATGACGCTTTGGGCATTGCAGAGGCGGCGTACCTTGCGTGAGCCAGCTTCGAGGTCTTTTGTCGAGTCAACCATCTGCCAGATGTGATGTTCGCGTTTACGCGTGTAGTCATAATAGCCTTGGATACGTGCATATCCTTCGAGGGCGACGGTGCCAAATGTCCAGAGTGCCTGCTTGGGGCTACTCATGGTGAAGTCGCGGCAGGCTATCAACTGCTGGGCGATAGGGCTGATCTTCATAGTCGAGGCTTCGTAATTTTGTTGCGATTTCACTTTCAGATGACCAGCATAGATGCGGCGACGCTGCTTCAGGAAATCACGAACGTTGATTGGTCCCTTATTGTAGACAACACAATCAGGCTGATAGATTAATTTATAGCCAAGCTGTGAGATCAACGCCTGAATAGAGATTTCGTCAACCGCGCTATCAGTAGGAATACCGGAAATAACATTACGGAACGCGATCACTTCACCGAGTTTGGCATGAACGCGGGCGATCTGGTCATGCAAACGCCAGAGCAAATGGACCGAGTGTCCCATGAAGGTTGCCGGGTCATTGACGGGCACCGGACGGCCACCCACCATGCCAATTTTTGGATCAAGGAATGGTGAGCAGAGATGTTCTAACGCTGCATCGTCAGGTATGACATCAGCACCAATCAATACAGCCACTTCACTAGTGGCCTGTTTGAGAAAAAGATTAATCGCTGAGGCTTTGCCTTCGCGCTTCTCTTGTACAAAAAGATGAACGCGCTGCTCCTTCTCTGCTAGTTCGGTCACGATGGGCACTGTTCGGTCGGTGCAACCGCTGGCAACAACGATTACTTCGTCGATACGTATTGAAGGCCCTTTTTGGGCAAGAATGGCATTGATTGTGCGTGCGATATTTGCTTCTTCATTATAGGCCATAATCCCAATACTGCACCCGACCCGTTCTTCCCCTGTTGTTTCTTGTGCATTTAGGCTTTGTTCGCGTAAGTCATTGCCTATTTTTGTAACCATTGAAAAGGAGTCTCCTATCAAATGTAATGGGTTTCCTAGTTATTGCCCTGCTAAAATGGGCTGACCCCCACTACCCTTTTTATTGGGTGTGCGATAGCTTATTTTCATGTTTATTATTCTCAACTACATATTCTTTTATATAGAACGTTCAGTGACTTCTTTGTTGTGAACAGAGTACCACTAGTACTGTGCGAGGGGATGGTGGATTTTGGTTAAGATATGGTTGTAAATATTTGAATGTAGTTATGAAATGGTGAGGATGGGGTTACGCAACGCAAATAACAGGCTCAGAATATCGGCCTGTGGGCGAGGAGTATTAGACGGGGGCTTTCGTTTCTTGCATAAGTGCAAGACGTACTTGTTCTGCACTGGGGAGAGCATGAAGCGATTCAAAGAACCCGAGGGCTTGCTCAAAATGGTAGCGTGAGCGGCCAAGATCGGCATTACGCCGTGAAGGATGATGTTCATTCAGTACGGTGGCACGCCGATGATAGAAGATGCCGAGCAAGTAGAGTGTTTGTCCGCGTTCCCAGGGAAGATCGAGAACTTCACAGCGACGGAGTGCCTGCCGTAAGTCATCATCGGCGAGTTTCCAATGCTGTTGCTCCATGTGCATACGCCCCCTAGCCCGCAAGGCAATGGTCAGGCTCTTACGTGCTCCTGAGGCTTCGGCAACCTGGATGGCCCGTTCACATGCTTGCTCTTGCATCTCAAGCGGTTCGCCGGTAATCACCAGCAATTCGGCGAGGGTAGTGAGCACCTCTGGTGAAGGCAAGGGCTCGCTCTGGCGCAATTTCTCTTTGTAGTCGGCAGCGGATCGTGTCCAATCTTCGCGTGCTAGATGGATAGCGTGCATGCGTGTGCTGAGTGAGGTGGGAATCTCATCGTCACCGATATGTTCAATTTGCTGGTCAATAAGACGCTTGCACTGCCTTGCATAGTCTTCGCCCTGCTCTTGGTCGCCCTGGCGATAGGCGATGGTTGCCAGTGTTTCTAAGGCCCAGAACTGCCGTTTTTCGTCTTGCTGATATTGTTCGATTAAGCGTAGGATATCACTTGCAACCTCTTTGGCCTCATCCCAGCGATTCCATTGTCGCCATGTGCGCATGCGCCCAACCATGCTGGCGAGGAGGAGTGCAGGACTTTCCATGGTCTGTGCATTGTTCCATGCGCGTCCAAACCACATGAGGGCGGCGGGATAATCGCCGACCTGTTCATGGGATACGCCCATGGAGAAGTAGAGGTCATACAATTCCTCACGGTCCGTCAGGCGATGTTCTAGTTTCAGGCGGCGATGTTGCAGATTGTATACTTCCGTGTATTTATGGTATTCGCGGTAAATGACGCTCATTACGTCGAGTGCGCGTGAAAGCGTACTAGCATCGTTCAGTTCTTCGGCGAGGCGCAGGGCTTCATGGCCACTGTTCAAGGCCTGTTCTGCCAGTTCTGCTTTTTGCAGGTAGGTGGCTGTTTCTAGTTGCCGTACATACCAGAATGCCTGATAGGTGAGGAAGACCACACATTCCAGGCTGCTCTGCCCTCCCGCTAGTTGTAGCCCGGCATCGATATAACCGCGCACCTCTTGCATATCGATAGCATGATCAAAGTCGCTGAGCCAGCGCGTCGGAAGTTCGGCCAAACGTTCATAGAGGCCTATGAGGATATGGTTATCAATGGGGGCCGTTGACTCGGTGGCGATACGTAGTGCTTTACGATATTCTTGCCAGGCCTCGTCTAATGTGCCGCGTTGTGAGTGGGCATCGCCAAGTTTCTCGTGCATCTCAATCTGTTTGAGCGGCTCAATCTCGTTATCGCTCAGCAGTTCGACGGCATCGTTATAGGCTTGTAAGGCGCGAACTGTGTAGTAGCTGTGTAAGGCTGCATCTCCTGCCATGACGAGATAGGTAATGGCCCGACGACGTAGTTCTGGACGGGTCAGACGTAGGGTTGCTGCTTCTGCATCCTGTGTGCTCCGTGTCTCAATCTCGATCACAGACAAGCCCGATGACCATAAGGCGAGAGCTTGTTGATAGTGATAGGCGAGCAATTCAACAAATTGTTTGCTACTCAGATCGTTCAGCGCGTTCTCTTGGTTGTGTGTTTGTGCGCTCGCTAGGTCACTCTCGGCACTTGCCGTCTTCTCCTGTGGCGGCTGCACCGCCTCATCTAGGCTCTTGTCGTCATCCTCATGTACCTCGAATGGCGTGCTGGGTTGTGGGGTAAGTGGAGCAAGTGCTGGCTTGCGAAGTTTGATGGTGTTTTCTTCGAGCCACAGCGCAAAACGGGCATGCTCTTGTGAGCGGCGCAAGCGTGGTATGGTGCCGTACACGACATCCCGTATCAGCACGTGTTTAAATATGAAGATGCGGTCATGCTCAATCGGGGTGCGTATTTGTTTTTCTACCTCCGCGATGAAATCTCGTCTGGTGAGTGAGATCAGGGCATCCCCTACAATAGAACTTTCAAGCTCTGAGGCAAGTTCAAACAAGGCTGAGAGCCAGAAGGTACGTCCAATGATGGCTGCATGTTGCAGCACCAACTTCTCTGCTGGACTGAGCAGGTCTACGCGTGCCGCCAGAACACCCTGCACGGTGTCTGGTACACGTGGCAGTGGGAGCACATAATGCATATTCAAGAGAGTATCGTCTGGATGCTCGGTTGGGGCCGTGAGTTCACTGAGCACGAGGTGGGTTTGTGGGTCGATGCGCCAACACTCGATGTCGTGGGCATGGTCTTCTTCACAGACGAGAATACCCTGGTCGATAAACATGCGTACAATCTCTTCGACGAAGAAGGGATTTCCTTCTGAACGTGTCAGGATAGTATGGCGTAGGACCTCGGGCAAATCATCACAATTGAGCAAGGCATCGATCAGTTCACTGCTCTCCTCACGGGAAAGCGCCTCTAGCTCAATGGTAGTAAAATTACGTCTACCACCGCCCCAATCGCGTCTCCGATCAAAGAAATCAGGACGGGCGGGACAGAGAAAGAGGATGGGAACGTCGGTAATGCGATCTGTGAGGTACTCCAACAGATCGAGCAGGGCTTCATCTGCCCATTGGAGATCATCGACGACGACAATTAATGGTTGTTGCCGAGCTAACGCTTCCAAAAGAATGCGCCACGCACGCAACAAAGCCATTTGTGTGCCACTTTGTTTCGTGCTGGTGTAGGTAGTGCGTTGCATGTCGCGTTTATGGCGATCCCGAGGCTCCCGATGTTCTCTGCGGTCGCGCTGAGTCTGCTCATCTTGATTATTGACGGTGCCGCTCAAACTTCTGCCAATACTGCGCAGGATGGTGTTTGCGATCTCATCCGTCGATTCAGAGGGTTGTTGGGTGTTATTCAGGAGTTCTCCGACAAAAGTGACAAAGCGTGTTTGCAAATCCTCAATACTCTCGTCTTCCTGCACATGCAAAAGGGAGCGCAGAATCTCGATGAGAGGCCAGTAGGTGATGCCTTCGCCATAAGGGGGACAACGTCCCTTTAAGACCATGGGGGGAACGACGTTGTGGATGGCGGAAGCACTCTTTGCAGCCTCTTGTTCACGCGCAATAAACTCGCGTACCAGACGCGACTTGCCGATGCCTGGCGTGCCGAGAAGGGTGATGAGGTGCGGGTGACGCTCGGCTTGCACGCGGGCATAGTTGGTATGCATGAGTGTGAGGTCGAGCAGTCTGCCAACCAAGGGAGCCGGTCGCCCACCGATGCCACGGGGGTGCTGTGTGATAATGGATGTGCGCTGGTGCAGACCCAACACGACATAGGAGATGACTGGATCGGGTTTCCCTTTGAGGCGCAAGGGGGCAATCGGTCGAAAGTCGAACACATCACGTGTTGCTAGAAAGGTACGCTCTCCTACCAGGATGGTGTCGGGGGCGGCCACCTGTTGCAAGCGGGCGGCGACATTGACGGCATCGCCAGTGATCAGAAAATCGCTGCGTTGATGCTGCGCGTTGTTGGGTGTGGCAACCTCGCCTGTGTTGATGCCGATACGCATTTGCAGGCGGGGAGCCGTGGGGTCCTGGGCCAGTCGCTGCTCGTTAAAGTTGTTCAATGCCACTTGCATATCGAGGGCGGCACGAATGGCACGATCTGGATCATCCTCATGCGCTAATGGTGAGCCGAAGACACTCATCACGGCGTCACCAATGAATTTCTCAAGGGTGCCACCATGCTTGCGGATCTGTTCGGCCATCAGATTGAAGTAGCCGGTCAGCATGGCACGCATATCTTCTGGGTCGGTGTGGTCAGCGATTGGCGTGGAGTCGATGATATCGGCAAAGATGATTGTGACCACACGGCGTTCTTCTGGTGGCAACAGAGTGGAAGGAGTCCTTGGTATCCTGATATGTCTTGGCGACCTGTCGGCGATGGAGTTCTCATGTTCAGCTTGGGCGATTGGTTGTGCCGCTGGCAGGGGTGCCGTAGACTCGCCACGATTTTGCAGTAGTGAACCACATTCAATGCAGAACTTGGCGGTAGGGAGATTCACGGTGCCGCAATTAGAGCAAACGAGCAGACGATTTCCGCATTCCATACAGAACTTGGCGTTTGTAGGATTGAGTGTTTGACAATTGGGGCAACGCATAGGTCCTTTGTTTCCGGTCTTTTACTATAGCCATCAAATCCATTCACTCTATTGTACAACATCTCAGCTTAATCTACACGTGGTACGCGAGCCAAAATTTCGGAAACCACCTCGTAATTGATGGTGCCGAGGCGTGTGGCCACTTGTTCCGCGCTGAGGCTTACCTGTCCCTGGCGACCGATCAATACCACTTCGTCGCCGATACGTACGTGGGGGATGTGGGTGACATCAACCATGCATTGATCCATGCAAACGCGCCCCAGAATGGGTGCCTCTTGTTCGTGTATGAGCACACTACCCCAGTTTTGGGGGGCGCGTCTGAAGCCATCGGCGTAGCCAACGGGCAAGGTGGCGACCCAGGTGGGACGTTCTGTGGTGTAGGTGCAGCCATAGCTGATGCATTCACCCGGTGGGACGAGTTTCACCTGCGAGACTTGCGTTTTGAATGAGAGGGCTGGCCGAAAGCCTGCTGGCAGAGGTATCTCTGGTGAAGGGTCTAATCCGTACAGTGCGATGCCAGGGCGCACCATATCGAAGTGCGCCTGTGGCATGCTAAGCGTTGTGGCACTGTTGGCGGCATGGATGATACGTGGGCGTAGTCCGTGTGCATCCACTGCGGTTAAAACCTGCTCAAAACGGGCGAGTTGGAGCAGGGCATGCTGTTTATTCTGTGTGTCTGCCATGGCGAAATGGGTATAGAGACCCTCTAGGTCGAGTCCGGGCAAGCTGGTAATCTCGCGCAGTAAGGCGAGAATATCCTCAAGCTGTTCGTAGCGTATACCGAGGCGACCCATGCCAGTATCAATCTTCACATGCACTTTGGCCACTTTTCCAAGGGTTGTGGCCGCACGTGAAAGGGCCTGTGCCGCTTCCTGTGTATAGAGTGTGACGCTGACATCTTGATGCACTGCCGCACGCATCTGCCAGAGTGGAACGTAGCCGAAAATCAAGATCGGTGCAATGATGCCTGCCTCGCGCAGTGGCGTTGCCTCGCTCAAGGTGGCGACTCCTAGCATACTCGCGCCATTGTGCAGGACGGTGCGGGCTGCTTTGATGGCACCATGCCCATAGGCATCGGCTTTGAGGCTGGCCAAGAGCTGCACCTTGGGGCCAACCAGTTCTTTGAGGCGGCGTGTGTTGTTGCCGATGGCACTCAGGTCAATCTCAACCCATGTCGGGCGGTCTGGTCGCGTGACGACGATCTGTTTCCAGCCGAGCGTTTGCCGCACTAGTTCTTCGTGTGCCTGCTCAGGATGGGCCAGCAGCAATTCTGTCACCCGTTCCATGCGTGTCTCTTCTGAGCCTTTGATGAGTATGCTGGCTTTGATCTGCTGTTGTGCCGTTGGGGGTGTAGTGGAAGTGGTGGGCAGGCGTTCCAGGATGGTGCGCACCGCCTGTGCCGCGTCCTCGTGGGTCGCGGTGATGATGATGCGCTCTCTGGCTAAACCCGCTGCCTGTGCTGTTTCCGCTATCAAGGCGGCCCGTTCGCCACGTGTAATCAGGTAGTCAACTTGTTTTGCGGCTGCGTGTCCCACGCGACTGTGTTCCTCGCTTTCATAGTCGCCGAGGTGGAGCATATCGCCGAGGACCGCGATGCGTTGCCCCGTGGGTAGCGTGTTGAGCGTGTGTAGCCCTGCGATTACGGATGCCGGAGCCGCGTTATGGGTATCGTCCAGCAGAATGGACTGCGAAATGCCCTGCAAACGCTGCAAACGTCCAGGCAGGCGTTGCATGTGAATAAGCGCATGTTGGATCTCGTGTGGATGCATGCCACAGTGCCGAGCGACGGTATAGGCGGCGAGCATGGTGTTTATGTGCTGCCTGCCTAACAGGTGGGAAAAGAGTGAAAAGGGGGATGAGGGTTGTGTGCTGTCTTGGGCGTCTAGGACATGGGGCAAGCTAAAGTGCAAACCATCCCATTGTACACGTACCTGCTGTGTGGTAGATGGAGTGAAAGGAAGAAGTGGTACGCGGGGAGTATGTGTGTGGTTGTGCTGCCGCCGCTGTTGAAGTTGTGCCATGGTGTATGCGTCGTCTCGATCAAAGATGAGTTGGCCGTCTGGTGGCAGGTAATCGAGCAGTGTGAGTAGTTCGTTGGCAAGGGCGTCAAGTGAGCCGAAATATTGTAGTTGCGTGGGGTTGATGTTGGTTAACACACCGATCTGTGGCGGCGCGATCTGACATAAGGCGGCAATCTCGCCGGGATGATCGCAGCCGAGTTCGATGATGGCGTACTCGTGGCGTGCTTCCAGGCGACCAAGTGAGAGCGGTAGACCAAGCAGATCGTTATAGTTTTGCCAGCTTCTGAACGTGGCGAACTGATGTGCGAGCACAGTGGCGATCGCCTCTTTGGTGCTGGTCTTGCCCACGCTACCAGTGACTGCTATGACAGTGGGATGCCAGAGGGCGAGGATAAAACGGGCGTAGTGCTGTAAGGCGAGACGCGTGTCGGCAACAGCGATGATGGTGCAATGGGCTTGCTCTAATGCGGTGCGTGTCTCCTGTGCCAATGCTTGCAGATGCTGTGTCTCGACCAATAGGCCGCTAGCTCCCTTGTGAACTGCCTCTAACAGGTAGTCATGGCCATTGCTGCGCTCTCCTCGCACTGCGACAAAGAGTTCGCCCGGTTGCAGTTGACGGGTGTCATGGCTAAAGGCGTCGAAGTGGGTCTGTTTGCCTCTATTCTGTGTATCTTCTCTATAAGGTAGAGTGCCATGTGTGGCCTTAAGCAGGTGGTCGAGATAAATCATGGCTCTGTTATTCTTTCGTTCGCTGGATAGTCAATAGGGTTTGGCTTGCTCTTCGCTCATGCTCTGCTTGCCCTCTGCTTTCATAAACTGCTCATAATAAGGCTATCGTACAAGAACGTATTGCATGCCGCCCGCTGAGCGGATCATGCCCTTCAGCTCCATCATGGTCAGGGTGGCCGAGACTTGCGCGGCGTCCATGTTTGCACCACGGGTCAGCTCGTCGATGTGGGTGGGCTCGTGTGAGAGCAATTTCAGTAGTAGGCGTTCTTCCTCGTTATCGGGCAGGATAGCCTGGGCTTCCATGTGCTGTGGCACCATGAAGAGGTTGAGCTGTTCGAGGATGTCGGTAACGCTGGTAACGGGATGCGCACCATCTTGTATCAATTTGTTGACGCCAGCACTAGCCGGGGAGAAGATGCCACCGGGGACGGCGAACACTTCGCGCCCCTGTTCGAGCGCGGAACCGGCGGTTATCAGGGCACCACTACGTGGTGGAGCCTCGGTGACGAGCACACCGAGCGAGAGGGCAGAAATAATATGGTTGCGGGCAGGGAAATTGCCTTTTTCTGGTTGCACGCCCAAGGGGAAAGGTGTGAGGAGAGCACCTTGCCCCGACTCAATGATGCGTCGTGCTAAGCCATAGTTTGCGTGTGGATAGATGATATCCAGGCCACTCGCCAGCACTGCGATGGTGCGTCCACCATGGTCGAGCGCGCTAGTATGGGCGACAGTATCGACGCCGAGGGCAAGCCCGCTAACAATCGTGATCTTGCCCTTGACAAGATCGCTCGTGAAACGCTCAGTCACCTGCCGACCGTAGCTGCTCATTTTGCGTGTACCAACAATACCGATGGTGTATTGGCGGTCATCATCGTTTAACTCGCCGCACATATAAAGGACGGGCGGTGCATATTCGATGCGCCTGAGCAACGGCGGGTAGGTAGCGTCTTTCCAGGTGATGATGCGAATGCGCAGTTTTTCGAGCCTCTCGAGTTCCTGCTGAGGCGTAATCTTGGCACGCTGCTTGATGAAACTAGCGATGATTTTTTCATCTATGCCAGCATGCGCCAATGTGCTGCTATCGGCCTTCCACGCGGCTGCGACATCTTCTTGAAAGTAGTTAAGCAAGCGGCGGAAACGTACCGGGCCAATGCCGAGGATGCGGCTGAAGGCAATCCAATAGGCCAGTTCATCTAAAGGAAGTGTGTCGGATGGGTAGTAGTGGGCGGGTGCATCAAATACTTCACTACTGTTTGTTTGCTTGTGTGTACTCATGGTGCGTTACTCCTGTGGAGCTTGTTTCGGTGGTTGGTGGCCGAGATATTCCTGCCCTGCTGGAAAGGGCAGTTGAGGACCTTGAGGGCCCGGTCGGTTTTGCGGATTCTGGGGGCTATACGGGTTTGGATTGCCCTGTCTTATGCCTGTGCCCACATTGCCCGCCTGTGGTGGGGGATAGGCCCCATAAGGCGGCTGTGGCTGTTGCGTATAGATTGATGGGTGTACGTAGCGTGGTGCCTGCTGTGCTTGTTGTTGCGGCCATGGATAGAGAGGCGGTGCTGGAAATGGATGCGGCGGTAGCAATGACGCGTTCATAATCTGTTGCGCTTGTGCGGCAAGGGCGGCTCTTTGGCGGCGGCGTTGCGAGATGAAAAAGAGGAGGATGCCGCCGATGGGAAGCAGCACGAGCAGACCGCCAGCGGTTAGATATAGTGGCGCGTTACTATCAGTAGCCGATTGCACTTTTGGCTGGCTAGCAGTCTGTGGCGTAAGGACGGATGAGGCCGGAAGCAGGATACCTGGTTGACCGAGACTGAGACGCCAGTTATTTTCGAGGTGCAACTCATCCTCTCCCAGACTCTTCTGTAAGTCGCCATCAAACGAGGTCTGCGAGTTATCCATGTTCTGGATCAGACCCTGCATTTTCGCGAGGCCAAAAGCTTTATAGATGTAACTCACGATATTCCAACTCTGGGCATAGGCGAGATAGGCCTGGTCTGCGTCGGCGGGAAATTCAACGGTGAGTCTGTTAAAACGGAGCAGGTTATGGGCTGCGAGTGCTTGTTTGAAACGCGTGCTCATGTCTGGTTCCTGGTAGAGTTGGTTGTAGACAGCTAGACCTTCATCAAACCAAACGGGGGCATAGATGCCCTTCACGGTTAACTGATGAAAGAGAAGGTGCGCTAATTCATGTGGCATATCACGTATGAGGGTGGTGTCTTCGTTGTCTTGCGCAACAATCATCGCCTGATTGAGATCGATAAAGGCGATACCGCCCACCCATTCATGGGCACTCGGTGGGAGGGCACCACGAAAATCAGTATCATTTTGATAGACCCAGAGGTTGACGGGACGAGATAAGGTACCACCCATATTGCTACTAATGCGATTGATGCTTGTCATGGCTTGGGCCAGGACAGCTTGCCCGAAGTCGGTTGGACGGTTGTACCAGTTGACTTGCAGAAAGTTCTGCGTGAGATGCTGCCATGCGAAGCGCGTATCCGTCACCGTCAGTTGTTGCGTTGCTTCATTATGGGTGCCGCTGGCGTCGCGCAATTGCCAGTAATAGGTGAGTTGCGTTCCGGGTGAGAGGAAAGTGTGGCTGTTGGTATCCTCGTGCCAGCTGAGCGTTGCTGTCTGGGCAGGGTTTTTGATGGCTACGTCATGTGCTTCATTAAGGTAACGTGGTGCCGGAACCAGCAGAAAAATGGTGGCACCCGTAATGGTGGTCTGGGCGTCACGTGCGTTGATTTGAAAATCAATGTTTTTGGGATAGGTGAGCGTGTAGGTTTCGGAGATGACGGTAATGGGATCAGTGGCACGTGTGTGAGCATTGGCTTGGGTGAGAGACTGAGTGTGATTGGTGTGATTGGTGTGAGTAGCAGCCCATGAGGGAGAAGAGCATACTATGGTGAAAAGTAAGCTAAGGCAAAAAGCGATGCTTACTTGCTTGCTGGACGCATGGAACAACGTGTGGATACGCCGCACGAACATACACAAGGCTCCTCTCGACATGGGCATAGGTGTAGGTAGATAGAAACTATTCTATTGCCTTTATTGTACCTCATTTGACAAGCCTCACCTTGGAATTAGGACCTCTGGCTGTTGTGTTCTTACCCCTTAGCATAACTGTGCTTTTGAAGAGGGCTGATAGCCCAAAAGGATACGCTGGTTAACTACGTTGATGCGATACGTTCAGTTTGGTAAGACATGGCATTTCCTGAGTAACAAATAGATGTATGTAGTAAAAGTGGTGTAGATGGTGGATATGAGAAATCTGGTTTTCCTGCAATCTATTGATCTGTCTCGTTTTTTCTAGGAGGTAGGAGAAAAGAGCTTCGTCCTGGTAGATGTTGTGGGCAGCAATAGAGCGTATTTTAATGAAGGATTTCGTAGATTATGAGTAATAACTGGAATCAAGAACAAAATAATCAGACAGTAAAAAATAATGGTAATGGCGTACCGCATACCGGTGATTTGTCACAGGGCTATCGCCAGCCGCAACCACAAAATCCGCCAAATAACCAAAATTATTATCAGGGATATGAGCAATTTTCTCCTGCACCTGCACCCGCTTCTCAACCTTTGAGGCCGCCAAAGAGCTATCCAAGGCGACCAGAGCCTCAATCGCCGATGCCACAAATGCCTGCTGCCTTCCAGCAGATGTCGCCGCAGTTCCCACCGTTTCCGCCGCAACCATTGCCACGCACACAAGACCTGGGCAAGCAAGGGATGTGGCAGCAGCAGCAACCCCAGCAAGGATTTGTGGAGAATGCGATGCAGATGGTGCGTCAATGGTCCGGCAAAATGGCTGCCACGCGTGGGGGCACAAACATGGTCCCGCCACCAATGGTGTTATATAAAAATACGAATCCCGTGCTACCCGCCCAACCAAAACGTATTCGTTGGAAACGGTCACGCACGTTGCGCGTGTCTATGCAGATGCGCCGTCGACGTGAGCGTTGGGAGAGCAAGAGTCCCACCGGGGGACGCATTGGTATGGGTATCGCCATTACGTTTCTGCTGCTGCTTGTGGTGATTCTCTCCTCGGCTAGCGCGTATGCCTATGGCTACTATCAAAGTCAGTTGCCGCGCTTGCAGGGCATCGCCAATCAACAGGTGTCGCAGACAACGCATATTTATGATAGAAATGGCGTGCCCCTTTATGATTCTTATGATCAATATGGCCGACGTACTCCCGCTTCGTATAGCCAGATACCACAGGTGATGCGCGATGCGATGGTGGCGGCGGAGGATCACACCTTCTGGACGAATTCAGGTGTGGACCCACAGGGCATCTTGCGTGCGGCCACGCAATATTCACAAGCCGGTGCTGTGCAGAGCGGTGGCAGTACGATTACACAGCAATTGATCAAGAATTTGACGCATAATGATGATGTGTCAATCAACCGCAAATTGCCGGAGGCCGCACTCGCGATAGGTTTGACGCAGCAATATCCTAAAGAGAAGATCTTGGAGATGTATCTGAATGTGGCGCCATTCGGCTCGCAGGATCTGGGTGTTGAGGCGGCGGTAGAGGAATATTTCCACCTAAATCGTAGCTGCGATAATAACTTCAAATGTACCCCTGGTATTGTGAAGCTTGAACGCAATCAAAAGGGGCAGATCGACCCGATTCTGGGGTTAGCACGCGCCTCTTTGCTGGCAGGTATGCCGCAGAATCCTGTGAATTATGATCCTACGGTCAAAGAAAACATGCCAGCAGCCCTCGCACGTCAGGATTATGTGCTGCTTCAGATGAAAGACCTGAATATGCTGGTGGATGGCAAGCCCATCACTGATGCTATGATTTTGCAGACAGAGAAACTCACAAAGAGTATGACCTTTAAGCCCTATCAGCATGCAAAGAAGGCACCGCATTTTGTAGACTGGGTGGTCTCACAACTGGAAACACAGTTGGGGGTACCCACCTTTTTAACGGGTGGCTTCAATATCTACACCACGATTGATGCCAACCTGGAAGATTATGTGGAGCGAGCAGTACAGCGACATTTGCAGCGGCCAGAGTATCAATTCTTTCCTTATCCTCACATCTCTCAGTTAAATACTGACTCTAATCTCAATGACTCAGCGGTGGTGGTGATGGACGCCAAGACCGGCGAAGTCCTGGCCATGAACGGAAGCGTGAATTATAATTCCCCAGTGAAAGACGAGGGAGGCCAGTTCAATGCCGCCCTTTCGTCGCGCCAGCCTGGATCAACCTGGAAACCGATTGTCTACGCGACCGCCTTCGAGATGGGCTGGTATCCTGGCATTGTCTTACCTGATGTCAAAACGTATTTCCCCAGCGATGGGGGACCCCTTGCTAGCAATAATTACCACCCAACCGATTATGGCAATACGTATCACAATTGGCATGGGGCACAAGCCTCGATTCGTAACGATATCGCCAACTCTATTAACATTTCTGCTATTAAAGCGTTAGCGTTCGCAGGCGTGGATAATGTCGCGAATACCGCAAGACGCTTTGGCATTACGGCCCTTGATAGTGATTTAGCGCAGGCACCGGGGCATCCTAAGACAGTAAGTCAATATATTGGGCCATCTTTTGCACTGGGAACAATGGAGGTTCCGTTGCTGCAAATGGTGGGTGCCTATCAGGTGTTTGCCGATAATGGTACGCGCGTTCCCCCGCAGAGCGTTCTCGATATTTGGGATAACTACGGGCATCACCTGTATCATTATGATCCAACTCATCCACATGGCGTTCAGGTGATTTCGCCGCAGATTGCTTATATGATGACGTCTGTGCTCTCTGATGAAGTGGCGCGTGCTCCTGAGTTTGCGCCGGATCATGTGCTCTCATTTTGGGATGGGTATGGCAACAATGACCTAACTTATCCAGATGTGGCCGCCAAAACAGGTACTACTGATAGCTTTAAGGACAACTGGACAATTGGCTACACCCCAGATGTGGTGGTGGGGGTGTGGTCTGGTAACGCGACGAACACACCAATGGCGTATAACGTAGTTGGTATTACGGGTGCCGCACCCATCTGGCATAGTGTGATCGAGCGTGTCAGTGGCAAATGTCCCAAGAACTATCCCTATCCGTTTGGCGATGACATTGAGTGCGGTCCTTACCATTCACCGTATACTATCCAGAAGTTTATGCCGCCAGCAGGAGTCGTGCAGGCTGCTGTTTCGGGCAATGATGGCCTGAAGGGTGCTGGACAATACGATTGGATGCTGGATGGTGAACAGCCAATGCAAAGTGGCTATGTAGGGGCAACCTGTACAGCTATGAACACCGGTAACAACGGCACTACTCCTGGGGGTACTACAACGGCGTGTCCACCTGGAGGTGGCAACAATGGCGGTGGTAATAATGGTGGCAATGGAAATGGGAATAATGGTGGCAATGGCAATAACGGGTGATGAATGCTAGCATTCTCGGACTGGAAGCGTTTGCTCCCAGTCCGAGAATTTTTTTGCCAGGGCTATTGCAAGATCGAAAAAATCTGGTGTGACAATTCCGTAGGGACCAGCTTCAGCGCGTCCCGTACCCGTTGAGGTGTGTTTCGCTAACGGGTGCGGGACGCGCTGAAGCTGGTCCCTACGGACTTTGCGACAGGCCGAAAATTTTTTTGCTATTGGACTTGACAATCTCCCCTCTTGAGTGCTATTCTGTACTTGCAGTCTCATGAAGAGAGTGCTAGCAATCGAACTTGACAAACGTTGTATCATCCTCGTATAGTGCTAAAACGCACATGCAAGCGTGGTACGGCAGGACGGATGAAGATATGACACCACTCAGTCAGCGTAAGCAGCAAATACTGCGTGCTCTTGTTGAGGAGTATATTCATACCGCCACCCCAATCGCGTCTGAAACGCTGGTACGCAAGTATGGGTTAAACTTTAGTTCTGCCACCGTACGGCATGAACTGGCAGGTCTGGAAGAGGCGAATCTGATTTATCAGCCGCATACCTCTGCTGGACGTGTACCGACTGATTTAGGCTATCGCTATTTTGTCGAGCATTTGATGCGCGAGTCCGCGCTTTCGCTCGACGAGCAACGCCTGATTCGGCATCAGTTCTACCAAGTACAGGACCAGTTGGACCAGTGGGTACGCCTAACGGCGTCGGTGATGGCGCGACTCTTGCATAGTGCTGCTGTAATGACGCAGCCGCGCTCCAATGAGGGACGCATCAAGCACTTCGAGGTGCTTGCTGTGACAGAACTTTCTGCCCATATGGTGCTTGTATTAACCGATGGCACGGTGAAGCAACAGCGTCTTTTGCTGGACTCAGCTATTCAGCAAGAAGAGTTGAGCGACCTGGCGGTACGCTTTAATGAGTTGTTTCATGAGAAGAATGCCCTGGAAATACGCACCCTGCTGAGCGAGCGTGATCTATCGACCGTAGAGCGGTTGATTAGTTCAAGCATTGTACATATCCTGGAGCAGCATGGCGACCCGCTGGGCGATACATTTTATCGTGAAGGGGTGGTCAACATTCTGGAGCAGCCAGAGTATAGCCGTATGGGGCCGGAAGAGGAGCGCAACGAGCGTGTGCGTAAGGTAATGGAAGTCTTAGAGCAAAATCGCTTTTTACCTGCCTTAGCATCGCATCTGCGTCAATCCGATGGCGTACAGGTTATCATCGGCGGCGAAAACGAGTGGGACGAGATGAAGGATGTGAGCCTTGTGGTTGCCCGCTATGGGCAAGAGGGCAAGGTGAGCGGACTACTCGGCGTGATTGGCCCTACGCGCATGCAATATGGACGCGCCATTGCCGTCGTACGCTATATGGCGCAGGTGATGAACGAACTGCTTGCCGAAGTGTACGGCTACGAATAAAGATAGATACTCAATAAGTAAGAATGAGCCCGAAAAGGGCGAAGGATGTCCACTAGGGTGTTTGTAACAGGATACTCACAAGGGGCATCCCCACTATATGTGTTAATAGGAGGCAACCGTGCCAAAGGTTATTGGAATTGACCTGGGAACCACGAACTCGTGTATTGCTGTTCTTGAGGGTGGCGAGCCTGTCGTAATCCCCAATGCAGAAGGAGCGCGCACCACTCCCTCAATTGTTGCGATTAATAAAAGCGGCGAACGCCTGGTTGGTGAAGTTGCCAAGCGTCAGGCGATCACCAATCCCGAAAATACCGTGTACTCAATCAAGCGCTTCATGGGTCGCAAGTATGATGATCCAGAAGTAGATCGCGACCGCCGCATGGTTCCTTACAAGGTAGTGCGTGCAAGCAATGGTGATGCCTGGGTGGAGCTTCAGGGCAAGGCATATAGCCCGCCTGAGGTTTCAGCAATGATTTTGCAGAAACTCAAGGTCGATGCTGAGGCCTACCTTGGTGAGCGTGTCACAGAGGCGGTGATTACTGTTCCCGCCTACTTTAACGACGCACAACGTCAGGCCACGCGTGATGCAGGGCGTATCGCGGGTCTGGATGTCAAGCGCATCATCAATGAGCCAACCGCCGCTGCATTGGCGTATGGTCTTGATAAGAAAAAGGATGAAAAGATCGCTGTGTATGACCTGGGTGGTGGTACGTTCGATATCTCTATCCTGGAACTTGGCGATGGCGTCTTCGAGGTGAAGAGCACCAACGGTGATACCCACCTGGGTGGTGATGACTTTGATCAGCGCGTTATCACGTGGCTGGCCGATGAGTTCAAGAAGGAGCAGGGGATTGACCTGCGCCAGGACCGTATGGCCTTGCAGCGTTTGAAAGAGGCAGCTGAGAAGGCGAAGAAGGAACTCTCGAGTTCCTTGCAGACAGAGGTAAACCTCCCCTTTATCACCGCTGATGCTAGTGGGCCGAAACACCTGATGGTGAACCTTTCTCGTGCCAAGCTGGAGCAGTTGGTTGAGGATCTGGTAGAGAAGTCACGTATTCCGGTGACAAAAGCCTTGAGTGATGCAAGCATGCGCCCTGGTGATGTCAATGAGGTGGTGCTGGTTGGTGGCCAAACGCGTATGCCAGCCGTGCAACTGATGGTGAAGCGCATTTTTGACCGCGAACCAAACCGTGGTGTGAACCCCGACGAGGTGGTGGCAATTGGTGCTTCTATTCAGGCGGGTGTTTTGACGGGCGATGTGAAGGATGTTCTATTGCTCGACGTGACGCCACTTTCTCTCGGTATCGAGACACTTGGCGGTGTCACGACCCGCTTGATTGAGCGCAACACCACTATCCCAACGCAGAAGGGCCAGGTGTTCTCTACGGCTAGCGATAATCAGCCCAGTGTAGAGATCAATGTGTTGCAGGGTGAGCGTGAGTTTGCGAAGGACAATCGTTCCTTGGGTACGTTTATCCTGGACGGTATTCCACCTGCCCCACGTGGTGTGCCACAGGTCGAGGTGACCTTCGATCTGGATGCCAACGGTATCGTTACCGTCTCTGCCCGCGACAAGGGAACAGGGCGTGAACAGAAGATTACCATTGTGGCTTCCAGTGGTCTCTCGAAGGACCAGATTGACAACATGGTACGTGATGCTGAGTCACATGCTGGTGAGGACCGCGCCCGCAAGGAAGAGGTCGAGGAACGCAATCTGGCCGATAGCGCAGCCTATCGCGCCGAGAAGAGTATGAGCGAACTGGGCGATAAGATCACTTCTGAGCAGAAGAGTGAGCTTACGACGAAGATTGCTGATATCCGTTCCGCACTCAGCACGGATGATGTGGCGCGCATCAAGGCAGCCCGCGAGAGCTTGGAGCAAGCTTTCTATAAGATCAGTGAAGCCATCTACCGCCCCAGTGGTGCGGAAGCTGGCGCAGGAGCAGGCTTTGATCCGGGGGCG
The DNA here is from genome assembly GCA_038199755.1 of Ktedonobacterales bacterium. GTDB lineage: Bacteria > Chloroflexota > Ktedonobacteria > Ktedonobacterales > Ktedonobacteraceae > JBBPYR01. The sequence continues at coordinate 28,829 of JBBPYR010000264.1, forward strand.
ACTCAGTCTTCAGGTGGTGGAGATGAGACCATCGAAGGCGACTTCAAAGAAGTCTAGGTGAGATCTGTCAGGACGATGCAGTGCATCGTCCTGATATCCATTGTATGTCAATATATACTATTCAGGCTATACACTTGCGTCTATCTTGTAAACTGATGTAATCTTAGTAAACGGTAACAGTAGGTATGTCCCTTGTGGGCATCCAGCGAGCCTGTAAGAGCGAGTTCGCACTTGAATGTCCCATGTGGACATCCCGATTGGTATAGTAAACGAATGTTTTGTCCAGCAGCGCGGATTTGATCGCGCCCTGTTTCTGAAGGTAAAGGACCTGTTGATGGCCGCAAATAAACGAGATTATTACGAAGTACTGGGTGTCTCGCGCACTGCAAGCGATGACGAAATCAAACGTGCATTTCGTCGTCTTGCAAAGCAATATCACCCGGATGCGAACAAAGAGCAGGGAGCGGAAGCCCACTTTATTGAGATCAATGAAGCATATGAGGTACTTAGCGACTCTCAGAAACGTGATGCATATGATCGCTTCGGGCATGCTGGCGTAGGTGCGGGTGCTGCCGGTGCGGGCTTTAGCGATTTCAGTAGCTTTAGCAGTATTAATGATCTTTTCGAGACCTTTTTTGCGGGTAACGCTGGTAGTGGAACGCGCCGCAGTGGTACCCAACGTGGTGCGGACCTGCGTTATGATTTGACCATCACGTTTGAGGAAGCGGTCTTTGGGTGTCAGAAAGAGATAGAATTGCCGCGTTGGGAGACCTGTACCAATTGTCGCGGTAATGGTGCTCAGCCGGGGACCTCTACCTCGCGTTGTTCTTCCTGTCAGGGGACAGGAGAAATTCGTCGCGTGCAACAGTCCATTTTTGGGCAGTTTGTGAATGTGACGATGTGTGAACGCTGCCGAGGCGAAGGCCGTGTGATTACGACACCCTGTGAGAAGTGTCGCGGGCAGGGACGTGTGCGTAACAATCGGCGCGTCGTCGTGAACATTCCTGCGGGTGTTGATGATGGTATCAATGTGCGTGTGACTGGCGAAGGCGAGGTAAGCGCACGCGGTGGGACAGCGGGCAACCTGTATGTGATCTTGACAGTCAAGTCGCATCCGGTCTTCAAACGCCAAGGCAACGATATTCTCTATGATTTGCCAATTAGTTTCGCCCAGGCAGCTCTTGGCGACGAGGTTGAGGTTCCCACGGTAGATGGGAAAACAACCACGCTGAAGATACCAGCTGGTACGCAGAGTAACCGCTCGTTCCGTTTGAAGGGCATGGGTGTACCAGTGGTGCATAGCAGTGCGCGTGGCGATCAGCATGTTATTGTCAAGGTGGTGACGCCGACCAATCTTACGACAGAACAGAAGCATTTGCTCGAAGAGTTTGCCCGTCTCGAACGAGAACAGAACGAGCAGAACGGTAAGAACATCTTCCGCGACCTTTTTGAAAAGACAAAAGATGTGTTTCAATAGGATAGACAGAAAGAAGCATCCACCCCAAAGGCTTGGTTCTTATATGTATTTATACAATTGGGAAATTTGTTGTACCCCAATATCCAGCAAAACTATGCAGCCGACGGCAAGCCTGATTCACAC
>JBBPYR010000265.1:0-10342 GCA_038199755.1 Ktedonobacterales bacterium
ACCATGGCAACGGTGCGTTGCCATGGTAGGGGCATTCCCCTTGCGGGTGCCCTGTATTTGACGAACCTGTGGCTTGGCTTTATACTGGTGTGACATCTTCGGCGAAATGACAGGCGGCATAGTGTTGATGCCCCTGTTTCAGCTCAAAGACAGGGTCTATCTCGCGGCAAATGGATTGCGCCATCGGGCAGCGTGTATGGAAACGGCAGCCAGACGGAATGTTAATTGGGCTGGGCAAGTCGCCGGAGAGAATGATACGCTTGCGTTTGCGCTCCACCGAAGGATCAGGAATAGGTACAGCAGAAAGTAACGCTTTGGTATAGGGATGCTTCGGGGCAAGGTATAATTCGTCGCGGTTCGCAATCTCCACAATGCGCCCGAGATACATCACCGCAATGCGGTCTGCCACGTGACGTACCACGCTAAGGTCATGTGAGACAAACAAATACGTAAGATTGAACTGCCCTTGTAAACGTTCCAAGAGGTTAAGCACCTGTGCGCGTACAGACACGTCGAGAGCGGATACCGGCTCGTCGGCGATTACCAGTTCTGGATTGATGGAAAGCGCACGCGCTACCGCGATGCGTTGCCGCTGCCCGCCGCTAAACTCGTGCGGGTAACGATCGAGGTATTCTGGCCGCAAGCCAACCACGCGCAAGAGTTCAGCTGCACGATCACGAATTTCCTGGGCCGAGCCTTGTTTATGAATAACCATCGGTTCCGCCACGAGCGCGCCGATGGTAAACCGCGGATTGAGCGAGGCGAAGGGGTCCTGGAACACCATTTGCACACGGCGGCGCACCTGACGTAGCGGCTCACCTTCTAGCGTTGCCAGGTCTTGATCGCCAAAGAGGACTTGCCCTGATGTCGGCTTATAGAGACGGATAATCGTTCGTCCAATGGTTGTTTTGCCCGAACCACTTTCTCCGACCAAGCCCAGCGTCTGCCCGCGCTCAATACTAAAACTGATGTCGTCAACGGCTTTTACATAACCGACGACACGCTGGAGAACAATTCCCTGCGTGAGAGGGAAATACATCTTGAGATTCCGCACATCAAGTAAGGTACTGCTTGCTACTGCTGTCTCTGCCATCTTTTTTCTTTCCTACGATGATGTTAATGTTGTGCTACTAGCAACCTCTTGTATTGCAGCCTTTTGTGCCTCAACACGGGCAAGACGCCTGCGCTCCGCATATGCTTTGACTTGAGGATCAGTGACATCGAACCAGCAAGCCTTGCTGTGATTGCTATTTCCAGGCAACCCTTCTAGCGGTGGCTCTTCACGGCAACTATTGTGTGCGTAGAAACAACGCGGCATAAAGCGACAGCCAGTGGGAGGATGCAGCAAATCTGGTGGCGCACCCTCAATGGTGCGTAGTTCCGAATGCCGATTCTCATCCAGGCGCGGCACCGAGTTCAGCAGGCCGAGCGTATAGGGATGACGTGGATTGGCGAAGAGTTCTTCAGTAGGAGCCTGCTCTGCGACCTTGCCAGCATACATCACGATGACACGGTCGGTCATGCCAGCAACGACACCAAGATCGTGCGTAATCAAGATGAGAGCAGTGCCAAACTCATTACAAACGGACGAAATCAATTCAAGAATTTGCGCCTGCACCGTGACATCGAGTGCGGTCGTTGGTTCGTCAGCAATCAACAACTTAGGATTACAAGCCAGAGCAATCGCAATCATCACGCGTTGGCGCATGCCACCACTAAACTGATGGGGATAGGAATTGATGCGATTGCCAACATCAGGAATGCCAACCTGTTCCAGCAGCGAGATGGCACGCCTGCGTGCGTCACTATCACTCATTTTCAGATGTATTTTCAAGCCCTCAGCAATCTGATTACCAACCGTCATGGTTGGATTCAGACAGGTCAAGGGGTCCTGAAAAATCATGCCAATTTGACCACCACGTATTTTACGCATGGTGCTTTCTGATGCGGCCAACAAGTCTTTATCTTCAAAAAAGATGGAGCCACCAGTATATTCACCCGGTGGTTGCGCCACCAGACGCATGATGGAAAGCGCGGTGACACTCTTTCCGCAACCGCTTTCACCGACGATAGCGACACGCTCACCCGGTTTAATGGCGAAATTTACGCCATCGACCGCATGCACGTACCCCCCTTTCGTCTTAAAGTAGGTTTTAAGGTCCTGCACTTCGAGCAGATTGTCGCCCAATGTCGTTATCTCCTTATGGGGTTTTCTTTTAGCGTTCTGTCATGTAGGGATCAAGGGCGTCGCGTAAACCATCTCCCACCATATTGCAGCTGAGCACGGTCAAGAAAATGAGCAGCCCAGGAGTAAACACCAAATAGGGAGCAGTATCAAACAAATTTTGACCATCACTTACCATATTGCCCCAACTGGCCGAGGGTGGATGCAAGCCGAAACCGAAGAAACTCAAAACTGATTCGAGAATGATATTTGCGCCAATCAGTAGCGTCGCGTTCACGATGATCGGACCGGCACAATTGGGCAAAATGTGCTGGAACATTAAGCGGAGGTTTCCCGCTCCAATAGTACGCGCCGCCAGCACATATTCGCGTTCCTTCATTGCCAAGAACTCACCGCGCACCAGACGGGCAGCAGAGGTCCAGCCGAAGATGGCAATGAGGAAGATAACGCTTTTGGGCGAGCCATCACTAAACGAGGCCGAAAGCACAAACAGCAAGAGGTACAGTGGAACCGACAACACAATATCGGTCAGGCGCATCAGAATGTTATCAACAATACCACCATAGAACCCGGCGAACGCGCCCACGCCGATACCCAGAATGATTGCCACCAACATCGAGCATAGGCCGACAAAGAGCGAAATTTGCCCACCAGCCATAGCTCGTGCGAACTGATCTCTGCCTACATCATCAGTACCAAAGGGATACGTGAGGGATGGTGCTTGCAAGGCATCTGCCGTATGCAGAGCATCTGGTTGATTATGTCCGGTAATGGTAGGGCCTAAAAAACAGAACAACACGAGCAAGATCAAGAAAACCGCACCGACGATAGCCGCTCGGTTGCGCATGAAACGGTCGAAGATAATCCGACTCTGACTCCTACGCTTCTGTACAAGCGCAGCCGTCATCTCCAAAAATGGCTCAAGCTCTTCTTGCGTTTCGTTCATTTGCTGAGGTATATCCACGAATGTCTCCTTCTCTGTCTCGAGACATAAACACGTTGTATCACCAACAATTACGAGTAGCGAATACGCGGATCCATGACAGCGTACAACACATCAGCGATCAGGTTGAACGTGATGACAAACACCGCACTCATGATAAGGATAGCGAGTAGCACTGGGTAGTCACGGCTATCGAGCGAACCGAGAAAGAGCGAACCCATACCCGGCCAGGCAAAAATGCCCTCGGTAATCGTAGCACCACCTGCCACAGAGCCAAAATCAATCGCGACCACGGTAATCAGTGGTATCACAGCATTACGAAGCGCATGACGCACGAGAATGGAGGTGGTATTTACCCCTTTCGCACGAGCGGTACGAATATAATCCTGTTTTACCACATCGATCATACTCGAGCGCATATAGCGGCTCCAGCCCGCGATGAAGAGGACTGACAATGTAAGCATTGGCAAAATCAAATGGAGAAAGTAATCAAGAAATGTGTTGAGCGGGTCGAAGGCAAAGCCAGAGGTACTCGTGCCCGATACTGGCAGCCAGCGCAACTGCACCGCAAAAATATCCTGTAGGAAGATGCCCAACAGGAAAGCAGGCATAGCGATACCGAAGTACGAGACGGTTGTCACTACATAGTCTGTGGCGGTATTCTGGCGAACTGCAGAAATGACACCTAGCAGAATTGCGAAGATCAGGGCAATGAATAATGCAAGCCCAAAGAGTTCAAGGGTGGCGGGGAAACGCTGCGAGAGAATTTGCGAGACTGGCTGATTCGTGGCAAATGAGTTGCCAAAGTCACCTGTGAGGATGTTTCGTAACCATTTCAGATACTGAATAGGTAGAGCATCGTCTAGGCCAAAGCGAGCACGTAACGCGGCCCGGCCCTCGGGCGACAGGTGAGGATTGAAGATCACCTGCTCCGGCCCGCCCGGTAGCGCGTGTATCAAAAGAAACATGAAAATGGACACCAAAAGCAGCAGCGGAATTGCTTGCAGTAATCGCCGAATGAGGTACCTTCCCATAAATAGCCTCCAGCAAAGATTGTATGAGGACGGGAATTAATGTTTATAGTGTAGCAATAATTTTCGCGCACGTCAACAGTGATATGGAAACACGATACGGTACGTCTTTATACAGGCAACATAACGTAGTAGAGGGCAGGATAGGGCAAGGCTTCATTACCATCCCTATCTATAGAAAAGTGTCGCTAGTTGTATGATCTGTAATCGTCCAGCTAGCGACACTTCCACAAGGCTATCCAGCAATGAGGGAAAACAAATTCACTCGTTGCCAGAGTTACTCGTTAGCATTGCCCACCGGTACACCACCACTGATCAACACCAATGGTCTCTGATGCACCTTCAGGGCCTGGGCCATAATTGTGCGCCGTTGTCTTGGCGATACCAAGATCGGTTGGGCTGTACAGAATGATCCAGGGGAACTCTGTCAACTCATACTGGTGAATCTGATTGAAGGCCGTCTGACGAGCAGTGGGATCAACTGTTCCCTCTTCCTGAGAGAGCAATTTATCCACCGCTGGATTACAGTAGAAGCTCCAGTTCTGGCCATTTGTACCCTGCTGGTTACAAGCCAGTACAGAAGCATCATCAGAGTCATATGTATAGGAATTCTCGAACTCAGCCAGGTCATGTTTGCCGTTAGGCATAAATGTACCAAAGAAGGTGCTGGCAGGATAGTTCTGGATATCCAGCTTGATGCCAATATCTTTAAAGTTGGACTGCAGAATCAGCTCGTCGGCTTCGCGCCAGGGTTTACCTGTCGTCGTTGCATAATGGAACTCAAGCTTCTGCCCACCCTTTGTGCGATAGCCATCGGATCCCTTTGTATAGCCAGCTTGATCGAGCAGCGTATTAGCAGCAGCTGGGTCAAACTTGGGGCACGCAGCATCAGCCTGATAGCCGGGAACGAGAGACTGCCCATGATCGGTACATAGCGGTACAGCCTCACCTAAACGCGCCGTTTTAATCAGCGCATTATGATCGACTGCCATCGCCATGGCTTGCCGCACTTTGACATCCTTCAGCAGCGGGTTCTTGAGATTGAAGATGGTTACTTCATAGTTCGAGGCATTTGGGTTCACCGCAAGCTTGTAGTTGGACAAAGCCTTGTACGCATTGGTCTTACTCACATCCAAGAACCAGGAAGAGGTGATCGAGCCAGCTTGTAAGTTCTTATAGATGGTATTCTCGCTTGCCACTGGATTGTACACAATCTTATCAAGATACGGCAAGCCCTTTGAGGCTAGGTAGTAGTTCGGGTTTCTCACCACAGTGTAATGGTCGCCGGGCTTGCTCTCACTCATCATAAACGGACCACTCGTCACTGAGGGATTCAGGTTGTCCGCAGACTTCAGAATAGCAGCAGGATCCATGCTAGCAAAGTGGTGCTTGGGCATTGGTGCTAACAAGCCATCAGCCCACGCCGAAACGAACGGCGCGAATGGCTGTTTGAGGGTGAACTTGATAGAAAGTTTATCGGCTGAAACCACAGTGGAGGTCACAAGATTATAGCCCAGTGTACTCGCTGCTCCAAACTTGGGATTGGTCCACGTTTTAAGCGTGAAATCGACATCATCAGCATTATAGGGCTGACCATCGGACCACTTCAACCCAGGCTTTATCTTAAAGGTGTAGGTTTTGTAGTCGGAACTAATATCGCCATTTGTAAGCGTGGGTATTTCTGTTGCGGCTGCAGCGGTAAGGTGTCCATTGTAGTCACCCGCAAAAAGTGGCAGATAGAGTGACTGATCGACGATGTTAGAGAATGTTTGCGAGCTGCCATTGGGGATCAATGAGTCAGGCTCGTTCGCAAGATCATCGACCCACACGCCACCTTTGACTGGCGTACCAGCATTGGTACCAGTACCACCACCAGTGGTAGGTGTTCCGCTGGCACCACAGGCACTCAATATCAAGAGTAGCACCGCCATAAAGGAAAAGGTCGTTGTAAGAAGCCGCACTTTGGGTTTCTTGAGCATCGTGTCCTCCTCGAAAAATAGTATCTGACTGAGGGATAGATCTACCCATTTTATGGGTAACTTGTGCAAGTTGAAAGAGTTAGCACGTCTCTCTCATCCTGCATACAAAAGAGCGGAAGCTAGTAGATCACATTGTTATCACATTTACACGTAATCTCTCAGCGTCATATGTACTACGTCACCATGCTGTAATATCTCACAGCGGGACAGCGCGGAATATGTATGTTCTACACTACATACACACCTACACCAGTGACGCGGTGTGATACAATCCTTGCATGAGTACACAAACAAACAACCTGCAAGAAGAGCAACACACCTTTTCTGCTGATGGTCAACAATTACACTATCGTGTTATCGGCATGGGAACACCGCTCGTACTCATTCATGGTTTTGGCGTCTCTAGCTATCTCTGGCAATGGACCCTCCCCTATTTATCTGCACAGCATCAAGTAATCGTGGTCGATCTGCCTGGGCATGGGCGCAGCACTTATGTTAGTCCGTGGTGCCTGCGTGCAATGGCTCCACTACTAGCACAATGGTTGCGTTCGTTACAGCTACCCCCTGTAGCCTTGATGGGACAATCAATGGGCGGAGCTATCGCAGCCCATCTCGCGGCCTCTGCCCCTGAATTGATCTCACATCTGGTTCTGGTGAGTGCCGTGGGTGTCCCACTCCAAACCACGTACCTTCAACTTGTACGCAGGGCCTTCCACTCCTTTTTTCAGCCTGGAAATGGCAGTTACCCAGTTGAGTTAGTGCGTGATATCTTACGTCCACGCCCTCGTGTGCTCTGGCAAGCCGGACACGAGGTGGCACGAAGCGATTTTCAGCGTGAGTTGGCCACGATCATGCAACCAACATTGATCATCTGGGGTGAGCGCGATGTTCTACTACCAATCTCGCTTGGATACGCATTACAAGCGGCCCTTCCCCATGCTCGCCTCAACACCTTTCCTCACTGCGGACACCGTCCAATGCTCGCCGAACCTGCGTTGTTCAGCAAGCTGGTACTCGACTTCTTACACGAAAACTAATGTGGGAGTATTTGTATGCAATGGTTCTATCTACTGTTTACCATCCTCTTTGAAGTTGCTGGCACTACCAGCTTGAAGCTCTCGCAAGGCTTTACGAGGCTGATACCCGCGCTGCTGGTCGTGGTGTGCTATGGAATAAGCTTCTATCTGCTTTCACTCACGCTCAAAAAGATGGATGTCAGTATCGCCTACGCCATCTGGTCGGGTCTCGGCACAGCCCTGGTGACAATGGTGGGCATCCTGTGGTTTAAAGAGCCTGTCACTGCCATCAAAATTATTTCGATTGGGCTTATTATTTTCGGGGTAATTGGCCTAAATATCAGCGGAGGACATTAAGTATTGCTTCGGCCCTTTCTTAGTAGACGAACAAGACAATTACTGATAGACTACAAGCAATCTATTACTCATTGTTAGGAATTGACAGTCCGCGATAGAGAATATGAGCTTGCTTAGCTAAAAATAGTTGTCTATTGACAAGTGGGTAAAATCTAGTCTATACTACTAGTAGCACACTTGCAGTAGTAGAGAGGCAGTTCTCATCTATGAGTGAGACCGGATTAGAGCGCATTCGCAAATCATTGGGGTTGACGGAGGAGGGCATGGCAAAGCGGTTGACAGTTTCGTATTCGACCTTTCGTAATGCGGAAAAAGGAAAACCGTGCCGATATGCAACTGCGATGGAAATACTCGGTGTTGTCAACGGGATACGTACTGAAAGAGGCATGCCTTCGGTATCATTAGAGGATTTAGAGTTGAATATCCAGTAAAGAACTGCACATCACCAAGTCCATTACGCTTTTATGACGGGAAATCTGTTTGATAAACGGGCCACGACTCAGTGGAATGCAGGTTTTATGTTAAGATGGATTACTACCTTCCTGAATTTCAATAGTAAGTATGTGATGCTCATATATCGACAATAGGTATTTGATTTTCAGGAAGGAATTATTCAGATGGGATCACTTGGCCCAAAAAGGCATACTGACAGAACAGGAGATGTGAGCGAAGCGGCTATTGCAGCCCGCCTCTTGCAAGCAGGTTACGTAGTACTAACACCCTACGGAAAGCAACATCGTTACGACTTGGTAATTGAGGATGCTGACGGGCAATTCTGGCGTATCCAGTGTAAAACGGCCTGGGTGGTACAAGATGGTTCCTCTATTGCGTTTAACGCTTGTAGCAGCCACTATTCCTACGTCAGTATCAAGAGTATGGGGGTTCATAAAAGAGAAGATTACAGAGGACAGGTTGACTATTTTGCTGCATACTGCGAGTCCACAGACAAAGTATACCTTGTTCCCGTGGATAATGTTGGTCTCACACAAGTTAGATTGAGACTTATGCCTACAAAAAATAAGCAGGAAAAGAACGTAAGATGGGCAGCCGACTATGAGCTATAGGATGTTAAAACTCGTCCTTGCGGTTAGTTCCTACTTATTGACGATTATGATATGATACAGTGGTCAAGTCTCCGTAGCTCAGTGGATAGAGCATCGGCCTCCGAAGCCGTGTGCGCAGGTTCAATTCCTGTCGGGGACATTTTCTATGAACATGAGGCTGCGGGTTCGAGTCCCGCCACTGTCACTCTACAGCACATAATCGTGCCGCTTTCTTTACCTATTCCTAGCCATTTTCGATGCCGTCAGTGCTTACTTTCCCCAATTCAGGAATCTCACCCTCGTTCTCGACATCAAACGACTTGGCGAAGTCAGGAAGATTATTGCGTTATATTTGCCAGACCTGCACAGTTTTATCGTCACCAGCGGCAGCAATACGGGAACCATCAGGCGAGCAGGAAAATCGTATCCCAAATATATTGACAAGCACGCAGTATTTTGCTATCTTTGACGCGGAAGAGATTACATAGGAGTTTACGAGCGTGGGACCGTTTCCATCAAGTCAACAAGCGCAACCACCACAATTTCAGCAACAAGGCACAGGGGCACCACAACCACATAGCCCTCACCTTGGCTTTAGCTTGGGCCCTGCCTATCCTATCTGGAAACGGCAGACGGCGATCCAGCCTGCCGTGCAGCCGCCACCGATGCCATTGGTGCCACCGCTCATGCCAAACACCCTCCCACCCTCTCCTGTCACACCTCTTACCCCGCTTTTAGTAGACCCACTCAATGCAACACCACCGCCAGCAACGACAGCACCTCGAACACGTTCACGTATTGTGGCGATCATCTTACTTTGCCTGCTGGCCGGTGGACTCTACTTCGTCTGGCACCGCTCGCCCTCGCCCTCAAGTAGCAGCACGCCGAGTGTTACGCAGCAAAATTTTAGCGGTGCCTCAACGAGCAGCGGTAGTAATGGCGCGAGCAATACAAGCAGCACAGGCACCATTCAGGTCTATATCACAGGTGCGGTAAAGCATCCTGGTGTTTACACGCTGGCGCAAGGGGCACGTGTCCATGATCTTTTAAGTGCGGCGGGTGGGCCACTTCCACAGGCCAATCTCGTTGCACTCAACCTCGTCGCAAAATTGAGCGATGGGCAAGAAGTCTATGTGACAGTGCAAGGAGAAACGCCACCAAGCTATGTTGGCGGCGTTCCAGCACCCGGAAGCGGCACTGGAAACAGTTCAGGAAATGCAACAAACACAGGGAATACGGGAAATACAGCGTGTGTCAATGTCAATACCGCCAGTGCTGATGATATGCGGCTGAATCTCCATATCAGTAGCGCATCAGCCCAGGCCATTATCAATTACCGTCTGCAACATGGTGACTACCAATCCGTACAAGAGTTAGCGAATGTTGTCAGTAAAACAATCTACGACAAGATAAAAGGTACGGCTTGTGTATCATGAGTAATTTTGCAGGAATCATTGCCATTGTTTTATGGATAACATCCATCATACTCGGTTTAGCACTTGGCGCGCTCGCCGGACGTATCAGTGGAACGTTGCTTGGCTGGATGATAGCTAATTCACTTGATGAGAGCTTGCGACAAGGGGGACGCATCGGCAGGCATATTGGTCAAATTCTCGGCATGTGTGCAGGGATTATCGCGGGCATTCTCGTTGCCCAACAAAGCGTCGGCTACCTCACACACACTCTCTTACATTAATAATCTTGTAGAACATTTGTAGGTGGTTGGGGGGGGCGGGGCTGGCCCCCCCAAACCCCCACAAAAAACAAGCTTGGGCAGCTTAATGTGTC
>JBBPYR010000266.1:0-10931 GCA_038199755.1 Ktedonobacterales bacterium
CCCATGGTCAGTTGCCAACTTCCCGACACGCCTAGTTCTAAGGCGCCACCGCGAAAGAACACACCATTCAATGGGTCGTTCCAGGTAATGAAGGGAACCATAGCTTTTAGGTTCTCTGGTGCTTGGACCGCGGTTATCCATTGTGTGAAGCCAAAATAGGAAGCTCCATACATGCCGACGCTACCATTGCTAAAGGGAAGTTTTGCGGCCCACTGCACGGTATCGACGCCATCAAGGGCTTCATCTCGCATGGGGTTCCATGCACCGTCGGAGGTGAAGCGACCTCGAGTATCTTGTACAATCACAACATAGCCACGACGTGCGGCCTGTGCGGGATCTAACACTGAGCCGCCGAGGGGTAAATCTTTGCCATATGGGAGGCGTGTTAGCAATACTGGCCATTGGCCCTCACCTCCTGGCCGATAGATATTGGCGCGTAGGTTCACGCCATCCCGCATCTTTGCGGGAACATCAAAATCAATAACAATTTCTTGCTTTATTTGCATTGCCATAAGAAACCCATGTTCTCCTTTTGCTCTACGTAGCAGACACATCATCACATGTTTGTGACCGCATAGGTATCATACAACGATTACCGACAGCATGCCTACTTGACACTTTTCGCAACTCTTCGCTATACTCACTTTTGAATAGTGTGGCACATAACGAAAAGCCGCACAGGGGATTTAGCTCAGGTGTTGATGCTTGATTCATGGGGACAAATGGAGTTGTATAAGCGTATGCCACAACCACAAGACCAATCTACAGGAGCCTACCTTGTCGTGCAGAGACTTCCTGGCGTCGGTAAGCGCATTGAATTATGGAAGGATTGCACGACCATTGGGCGCAGTCGTGATTGCGATATTTTTTTGGAAGATATCACCGTTCATCGCAAACAAGCCAGTATTTTACACACTCCCTCTGGCTATATGTTGCGTGATGACCACAGTGGTGATAGCGTCGTCAATGGGCAGTCGGTACGCGAACAAGTTCTGAATAGTGGAGATCAACTTCTCTTTGGGAACACCCCTATCATATTCTATGCGAACGAGGGCACACGTCCTTTCCAATTGCCCGTCTCCAGAGGGCATGAGCTTCGTGGGGGCAAGCAGCTGGACTCACAGCCAACGCTGATTGCCCGTCTCGTGCAAACACAAGGGAAAAGCACGATTAGCAATATTGAATTTCTCCCACCTGAAATGACGATCGGACGACATCGCGACTGTGCAATCTTTCTGGAAGACCTGTCGGTGAGTCGCGTACATGCAACCATCCGTGAGTTGCCCAATGGAGAGTATGAGATCATTGATAATCGTTCTGCGACCGGCACGTTTGTGAATGGGCAAGCCATCACACAGCAGATGTTGCGGCACGGTGATGTTGTACAGATTGGGAACAGTAATTTTAAATTCTACATATCGCCCGCGTAGGACGTGATTTCCAAGCTCTGTCTTATCGCCAGCATAAGACGTGAGTATCAAGCTCTGCTCGTTTTCAACATCTTTTGGAGCCATTGCATGCGCTCCCCATAATAATCAAGTTCGCTCCCATCAGGACGATGCAGGGGAGGCGCATAGACCCGTGTTTCCCGCATAAATTGCCGCACCTCCTGCGGAACCTCATGCAAAGCGGCAGGCACTCCCTGACGCATCTGGGTGGACGAGATATAACGATAGTGCGTAGCAAAGGGTAAGGCGTGTACGAAGCGTGCGAAAGGCTGGTTTTGCGGTTGCTGCAAGAGAGCATGTAAGGCCTCGGCACCATCATCGCCGCGCGGAACAACCAGCACTTCGGCTAATGCAAACAACCTCTGTAGGGCCGCGTCACGATCTTGATAATAGTGTGGATCGAAGATTTGCACGATTTTATCGAATCCGAGGAGGAAGAGGATACGCCATACCGCAGGAAAAGCTGAGCGGATCGCCTCGGCTTGCTCCACATAGAGGCCACGATTAAACAGCAGGATACCGGTATGAGCGAATCTGCGTGTCAACAGCGTGTCTAGCAGCATGAGCCGATCAACCCATAGTGGACGCTCCACACGCTCTTTATCTACCGTTTGCTTGCTAATGGCCGCATAAAGATACATTGGTTCATGCGCACGAGCATAGGAACGCGCCTGCTTGAGCAAGGCCAAGTGTGCGTTTGTGGGTGGATTGAACGAACCGGGAAAGACGATGATGCTGCCACGCGGACGTGGTGAGCCCGTGATAAGTAATGCCTGTGGAGCTGATTGCGGATCTAATTGGTCAAGTCGTCTTTGCATGCCACGCATCTTTTGCAACTGCCGTTCTGAAAGGTACATGAGTTCGTATATCTCCTTTGCTTGGCTACAAGAGTAGGCTCATTTGACATAGACTAACACAACAGACTATAAACTGCTAAGCCTTCTGAACGAAGTTCTGAAAAAAGAAAGCCAACCAAGACAAGAAGGGAACAGCTTCACGGTCGAGGGGCATCATGTGCGCTGGCAAAACTGGGATTTTCGTCTCGGCTATGCTCCACGAGAAGGCTTGATTCTCTATGACATCTATTACACTGATAAAGGCTCCTAACCAGCATGAAGGAGGGGCAGGTTTGCCTGCATGGACACAGGCGAACCGCAGTGTTGATAACGAGCAGATTGTGCTGTGGTATACGCTGGGTGTGCATCACACTGCTCGTATCGAGGAGTGGCCGGTCATGCCTAAAGCGGAATACGGGTTTATGCTACGTCCACATGGTTTCTTTACCCGCAATCCGGCTCTCGATGTGCTACCACCAGCAGTGAAACATGAGGACTGCTGCGAGATGTAGTGCTTTTTTGGCAAAAGGCGCACTATAAAAGGCAACGGGTGCCCGTTGTCTCTTGTGGTGCGCCTTTTGTTTTTGAGATGTCTTTTACATCTCAACCATCTATGCTAACTGTGCTCTGCCTGTTATATTGGTTATCTCTGCACTTCCTACTGTACTGTTGCCGTGTTAAGCTATCGTTAAGGGATAGGTATACTTCTGTTAAAACAGTGTAAGCACAATTTTCTTGTGCAAAATACCTATGAATAGAGAAACTTATATGGATATTTTTCCTATTGTTAGCTTCCCATACTGTTTTGTACACTTCAAACAGGTGCTATTCTGCTGAGGAACACACGTATCTTCTGCAACCTCTGCTCTGCCTGAGATAAAAACATTAATCGCTACGTAATGCTTATAGCGGTTGTGTTTGTACTGCATACAGCTTGCCCAAGTGACATTTTTGTAATTTCCTTGTGCTATCTGTTTTTCACGCGTCCTTTTCTCAAGGTAAACGGAGGTTTTTCCAAGATGAGTCGTTCAGAACTATTTGACAACGTATTCTCCACCCAGAGCCGCCGCGATTTCATCAGGCGAGCCAGTGCTCTCGGCTTCTCTACTGCGGCTATCGGTGCGTTTCTAGAGGCATGCGGCAGCACCACTGGCACTGGAACCGCGCCAGCAGCGACCCCGGACCTATCGGGTCCAATCAGCATGGATACGCTGACAGCAAATGCTAAAAAAGAGACCAAACTTGAGGCAATTGGTATTCCCCCAGAATGGGCAAACTATAAGGAAATCCTGCAAAACTTCTCGTCGAAGTATGTGACTGTGCAGTATCAGGCCGAAGCCGAGTACTCATCAGCACAGGAGCTTGAGGTCTTCATGAAGTCGAAGACCCATCCTCATGGTGACATTGGTGATGTCGGCTTCAAGTTCGGTCCCACAGCGATAAAGCAGGGCCTTGTCACCCCTTACAAACACTCACATTGGGCGGATGTGGCCGATAACCTCAAAGACCCTAACGGCTACTGGTGTACCGAGTACTATGGCACACAGGCCTTTGTCATCAATACAGATATTGTCAAAAAGGCACCTACCTCGTTTAAAGACCTGCTGACTGGCCCCTACAAGAATATGGTTGGTATTGATGGCGACCCGCGCCAAGCGAACGATGCATTCGTTGCGGTCTATTCAGCGGCGCTAGCCATGAGTGGTAGTGTTGCTGATATTCAGCCCGGCATCGATTTTTTTGCTAAATTGAAGAAGGCCGGTAATTTCACCGTTGCCCGTTCTAACATTGCCAACATCACGAAAGGGGAAGTTGCCATCGCGATCATGTGGGATTACCTAGGTCTGGGTTTCCGCGATCAGTTGGCAGGGAAACCCAATTTGTCGGTCGTTATTCCCTCGGATGGCTCCATTGCCGGTCCTTACGTTTCGATTGTCAACAAGACAGCACCCGATCCGTATGCCGCACGCTTGTGGATTGAATATCTCTTCTCCGATGAAGGCCAACTCGCCTTCTTGAAGGGCTACGCTCATCCAGCACGCTATCAAAAACTCGTTGACGCGGGTAAAGTTCCAGCTGATCTTGCTGCTAAGCTGCCAGCGGCGGAGCAGTATGCAAACGTTAAGTTTGTGACGGACCTTACGCAGCTCACCACCGCCTCCTCTGTCGTCACCCAGAACTGGCAGACGCAGGTTCTTGGTCAATAAGGAGATTAGAGTATACAATGAGCAGCGTGAGGGTAGTCCTTACGCTGCTCATTGTATACTTACATAAAGAAAGTTCAAAGAGAGCATATCATGGATAGAAATGAGGCTATTTGATGCAAATACCTGCTTCAGAACCAGCAACGGAATCATCCATTGCACGCTCAAAGGCGGGGAATGGACGTTTCCGCAACATTCGCTGGAGTTACACTCTTACCAGTTGGCTTGGTCTTGTCCCGTTTTTGCTATTTTGCCTGCTATTTGAGCTATTGCCTGCCCTGGTTATTATTCAAAGCAGTTTTGTCACTGACTCCGGTGTTTTTACCGTGAATAATTATCAACGTGTTATCTCACAACCCAGCACCTTACGAGCTTTTCAGACCAGCATTTCTATTTCGCTGGTAACGGCTCTGCTGGGGGCGGTTTTTGGATTTCTTGCCGCTTACGGTGTCTATAATCTGCGCGCTAATTGGTTACGTAATTTTCTGATTGGCTTTTCTAGCATTGCAGCAAACTTTGCAGGAGTGCCACTCGCCTTCGCATTTATCTCTACGCTTGGTGTGACTGGCTTTGTCACTGTCCTCCTCAAAAATGCCTTGCATGTTGATCTCTACACCTTGGGGTTCAGCCTGTATAACTTTTGGGGATTAGCACTTGCCTATGTCTACTTCCAGTTACCATTGATGATTCTCGTGATGGTACCTGCACTGGGCGCGCTTAAACCCGAATGGCGTGAGGCGGCAACAAACCTGGGGGCATCAGGTTTCGTCTACTGGTGGCGGGTTGCCCTTCCCGTCCTGATGCCTTCAATGATTGCCGCAACCATGTTGCTGTTCGCAAACTCATTTGGTGCGTTTGCTACTGCCTTTGCGTTGGCTCAAGGCAACATCAATCTGGTGACCATTCTGATTAGTTTCGTCGTCGCGGGCAACGTTGACATTGATCTCGGTCTGGGCAACGCGCTTGCCGTAGGGATGATTCTTGTATTGCTGGCAGCAGTCACACTCTATACGGTAATGCTGCGCCGCGCAAGTGTTTGGCAAGGAAGGTAGGTGCAATATGAAACTAGATGTAGGAAACATCCAGGCAATGGAAAATGCAAGAAAGCAGAAAACATCACCACCACAAGGCCGAGCGCAAGCATTTAGTTTTGGCGTAGACAAGCTCTTTCTCGTCCTCGTCATGCTCTATCTCCTCATCCCGTTGGGGGCAACGCTGGTATTTGGCCTTTCTGGTGGCAACGGCATCGATTTCAGTAGTTATAAACAAATCTTTGCCGATGGCGATTTTACAAAAACGCTGCTCATTTCGCTGGAATTAGCCCTTGCCTCTACAGTGCTTGCCATTGTGCTGGTGACACCAACCGCTTATTGGGTGCAACTTCGACTGCCACAAGCGCGTCCATTGATGGATTTCCTGTCACTCGTGCCTTTTGCTGTCCCGGCCATTGTGATGTCGTTGGGCTTGTTGGAAGTGTACGGCACGCCAAATACACTAATCAACATCCTTTCTCTTGGACTGGTCCCAATATTGAGTAATCCGCCTTTCACGCTGGTCAACTCGCCCCCGTTATTGGCATGCGCCTATGTGATTGTTTCGCTTCCCTTCGTCTATCGTCCGATTGACAATAGCCTACGCGCCATCAATACCCGTGTCTTATCAGAGGCAGCATCCAGCCTAGGCAGTACATGGTGGCGTACATTTCTCACCATTATCCTGCCCAATGTGTGGCCAGGCGTGGTGAGCGCGGCCTTGCTTTCATTTTCGACTGCGATGGGTGAGTTCACGTTGGCCTCACTCTTTGGTCTTTATACCTTCCCCATCTATCTCAATCAAGTCGGGCAGAACGATGCACATAAAGCTGCCTCGTTGTCTATTCTTAGTTTCATCTTTACCTTGATCTGTGTACTCGGGATTGTGCTTTTTGTACGTCGCAGGCCGGGACAGCAGATCGAAATCGCAGCCGCGAAGTGACCATACTAGCTATACCTGGAATAGGAAGCTATTCCATGAGCTCTACAATAGGAGTACTTTATGGCGTTTCTTGAACTACACAACATTTCAAAATATTTTGGACCAGCAATTGCCGTCAACCAGATTGACCTTTCGATTAACCGAGGCGAATTCTTGACGCTGCTCGGTCCGAGTGGCTGTGGCAAAACTACGATCTTACGCATGGTCGCAGGCTTCGAGGTGCCCAGCGAGGGGAATATTCTGCTTGATGGCGAAGACATCACGAATCGCGCCGCGAATAAGCGACCCATGGGCATGGTGTTTCAGTCGTATGCGCTGTTTCCGCACTTGACGGTGGCACAAAACATCGCATTCGGTATGGAGATCAAGCACGTTGCGAAAGAGCAGATCAAAAAACGCGGAGCCGAACTGCTGGAACTGGTCGGGCTGGGCGAGATGGGACCACGTTTTCCGCATCAGCTTTCCGGCGGGCAGCAGCAGCGCATTGCGCTGGCACGTGCGCTGGCGGTCGAGCCAAAGGTGCTGTTGCTGGATGAGCCGCTTTCTGCGCTCGATGCGAAGGTGCGTGTCTCGCTCCGCAATGAGATACGGCGCATTCAGCAGCAACTCAAGATGACCGCAATCTACGTGACACACGATCAGGAAGAGGCGTTGGCTATCTCTGACCGTATCGCGGTGATGGCAAAAGGGAAGATCGAGCAACTTGACCAGCCAGAAGAGATTTATGTCAACCCACACACGGTCTTTGCCGCGACCTTTGTTGGCACCAGCAACCAATTCCGAGGGGTTGTCACATCACCTAACGAGGGATTATGCCAAGCGGGAAGCTATACGCTACACGTGATGCCCAGCACGAAGTTGAAGCAGGGCAGCAAAGTGCTGGTGTTGATTCGCCCGGAAGAGATGACACTACAAGCTGATGATGGTACTGATAACGCACATGGAACGGGTAATTATATCACGGGCTTTATTGAGTTGCGCACCTTCCTGGGACCATTCACGCGCTTTCATGTCAAGACGAATGATGATATTACCCTCACTGCTGATATTCCGAGTCAACAGGCGCGTGGTTATTTCGTAGGACAAAACATTGTGCTTTCGTTTCCTCGTGAGGCATGCCAGGTGTTGCCACTCGATGAAGAGGCAGTGCAAATGAGCCAGCAGACGGAGGCCGAGGCGGTACAATAGCATTACAGTAAGAGCAGACGAAGCAGGCCTCTTTTGCTGGAGACCCTGCTTCGTCTGCTCTTACTGTTAAGCCGTTTTGTAGCCTAACGATTTCGCCTGTTCATACTCTTTTTGGGCCTCTTGCAGGCGACCAAGATGCGCAAGCACCTCGGCTTTTTTGTAGTGGAAGATACCGACGCTAGGTTGCAGTTGGATGGCTTGATCGTAGTTTGCCAGGGCTTCAGTGAAACGCTGATAGTGTACCAGCACATCGCCACGCCCTTCGCGTGCAGAGGCGAGGCTTGGCTCTAGCTGAATTGCACGCTCATAAGCGGCTAGGGCCTCCTCGTAGTGCTGCATATGATACAGGGTATCGCCCTTAAAATCGTGAATTTGCGCTACATTGGCATCCAACTCCAAAGCCTGGTTAAAGGCTTGCAGAGACTCGTTATAGCGTCGCAAGCGGAACAGCACACGCCCCTTACCGTTATAAGCAGAGGAGTTCATAGGATCACGCTGGATTGCCTTCTCAGAGGCAGCCAGGGCCTCGTCAAAGCGTTGCAACTGTCGCAGCGACCAACTCATGCCATCGTAGGCCGCGACACTATAGGGATCGAGCTTTGCCGCATGTTCGTACTCTGGCAGGGCCGCTTCATACTGCTTTTTGTAGTACAATACATTGGCTTTTCCTGTATAGGCATCCACCATGTTTGGCTCTAGCTGGATCGCTTGGTTATAGAATGTAAACGCGTCATCAAAGCGTTTGAAGTCGTATAACACATTCGCTTTCCCGTTATAGGCCGATGCGTAGTTGGGGTCCAGGCTAATGGCTTGCTCGTAGGCGACGAGTGCGTCTGCGAGGTGATTGAGATAGTAAAGTGCGCTGCCTTTCGCTTCATACGCATCGGCAAAGGAGGGATCAAGCTGAAGCGCACGCTCGAAGGTGCTGAGTGCCTCAGTAAAGCGGCCAATGTTGAACAGGCGGTTGCCTTCATCCATCCACTGCTCCTTCGTCATCTGGAGCGAGCCAGTTGGCACGGACAAGAGCGCGGCAATGAAGGACGATATGTCTGGGAAACGGTCTTCGCGTTTCTTAGATAATGCCCTGAGAATAGTCTGTTCGATGTGTGGCGACACATTCGCGTTGATCTGGCGTAGCGACGGCGGTTGCTCGTTGATGTGCTTCATACCCAACGCTATCGCGCTATCAGCCTGAAATGGAGGTCTGCCCGTCAAGAGTTCAAAGGCGATGCAGGCGAAGGCATACTGATCGCTTCTGCGGCTCACCACACCGTCAAACTGTTCTGGTGCCATGTAGAGAGGGGAGCCGATGACGTTGGCGTACTTTGTGCGCGTCGTTTCCAGGAACACGGCGATGCCGAAGTCGGCGAGCAAGGCCTGCCCCTTGGTGTTGAAGAGAATATTTTCTGGCTTGAGGTCGCGGTGGACAATGTTTTGCTCATGGACAAATTGTAATGCCTGCCCAATTTGTGTCAAGATCGTGAACACTTCTTGTTGGGGCAACACTTTTGGCTTTTGGCGTTGTAGGTAGTCGCGCAAAGATCCCTGTGGCGCGAACTCTGCTACCAGATAGGGGAAGCCCTCGTCAATGCCAACATCATAAATAGGCAAGATGTTGGGATGCTTGAGCGTCTCAAGAAACTGCGCCTCCTGCATAAAGTTGTCACGCTCCTGCGGTGAGCCGAGATAGGTGAGGTGCAAAATCTTGATGGCAACCACACGATTGGTGAAGTAGAGATGTTTGCCACGATAGATGCGGCCAAACGAGCCACCACCCAGGTGCTCAGTAATGACATAGTTGCCGATCTGTTTGCCAATGTATCTGTCTTCGCTTTCCACGACATGTTCCTCATCAGTGTGCTTTTTGTTTCAGCATCATTCTTGTGTGGCTTTCAGTATATCACAGCATTATGCAGAGATTGTCAAGATATAAAGATCATCCTATTATACAAGACGTAATAGCGGACGGAACGTAAAAAAGTTGCGATTTTTGCAATAGTAGGGAAGAAAGGAAACATGTATTATGAATATCACCACGCTTGTCAGCAAGTTTGTGAACATCGATGAGCATTACCGACAGCCAAGCGGATTTGTGGGGCAGATCATTGGCAATAGCATGGCACAGCAGCACGTGCCGGAGAATGATTGGACGGTTTCACTACTCAATGTGCAGCCGAGCGATGTTATTCTAGAGGTAGGCTTTGGGCCAGGCATTGCGATACAGCGCGTGGCAGCTCTCGCGACGCAAGGGCATGTGGCGGGCGTCGATTTCTCGCGCACGATGGTTGCTGCCGCGAGCAAGCGCAATCAGCAGGCGATAAAAGCTGGGCGCGTCAATCTACTGTATGGCGATGCCGCTCATCTCCCGTTCGCATCGCAGTCGTTTGACAAAGTGTTCAGCATTCATTCGCTGTACTTCTGGCCCGATACGCAACACGTTCTACGTGAAATCTTTCGCGTCCTGAAACCAGGCAGCATGCTTGCGTTGACTATTTTGCCGAAAGAGAAATGGCCTAATGAAGGAGCCGATGCAACGCTATGTACGGTGTATAGCGGGGATGAGTTGGCGACGTTGTTGACTGAGATCGGGTTTGTACGTATACATATAGAGAGGCCACCTGATACGCTGTCTGTAAGGGAGATATGTGTGTTGGGTATGAAAACTTAGATAGTGCAAATTTACAAGTTATACTGCCGATATGAAGGAGGATATAAGCTATGTTCTGCTCAACGTGTGGCAGACCGATGAAGGACGGAGATCGCTTTTGTAGCAATTGTGGTGCGCCATTGCAAGCAGCAGGGGCGGTTATGCCATCAACACCTGCACGAGGCGGCAGGCAAGCGCGGATGGCGGCGACTCCACCTATGGCTGATCACCGCCCGATAGCAAAGAAGGCGAAGAATCCGTACCGAGATCAGATTGCGCAGCTCCGCCTACAACTGCGCGAGTTGAAGTTGCAGCTACGAGAGTTGAATCAGCAGATACGTGGGACACGCACAAACTACTTTGAGTTTGACTCGTTTGTGCAGCGCGGACCCGCACGCAATATTGGGCGCATGATTGAGGGTGTGCAGCTTTTTGGGCCATATCAGCAGAGGAAGCAGATGCAAAATCAGGTGATGCAGCTTGAGCAGCAGTTGTTGTCGCTGGAGCAAGCCCAGGAGCAGTGGAGATTACAGCAGCAAAACAATCAGTAAAGAGAAGCACGGGTGCCCCAGGTCGTGTTGTCACGACCAATGGGCCCCCTGCTTCTATTTTGAAGAAACTAGGCTTGTATAAG
>JBBPYR010000267.1:0-21889 GCA_038199755.1 Ktedonobacterales bacterium
GGCGGCTCTGGCTTCGTGCATCAACCCTCCATGTGAAAAGATTGGTTTGTAGAGCTGAAAGACAGCAGGTGGCAAAAACTATACTGGTTTTGCCGACGTGCTGTCTTGCAGCTCTACAAAGTATTAGGCTAATCAAACAGGGCCGACATCATAATGCTTGGCACTTTCGCGGGCGAAGGGGATGCCTCAAAGTCAACGAGTTTGGGGAAGACTTTGAGGGCCGTTTTGCTCTGGGTGGCAAACCAGATAGGTGTCGGAAAGGCGTGGAAGGGCGCACGCAAGACCGTTTTTTGTGGCTTGTCGAACATCAATGCGTTGTGAACAACGCCCACACCTGACTGGATGTTGGAAAGCTCGTGACCGGGGAATGCTCCCCATGTGGTTGTTCCCAGCGCATACCCAATACCCGCCCAGTAATTGACGCCTATCGTGCCATAGCGCAAATTGGCAATGGCACGCTCGAACGCTGCCGCGACCGCCGGGTCTTTGAGCGACTCGGGATGGATGATGATCGTCGCGTTCAGCGTGCCCCAGATATCGGTATTGCAGAAATCCACCGCTCGGTCAATATACTCCGCAATACTGCTAGCTGCAAGGGTACTTTCCGCGAAGAGGCTGCAAAAGGCTTCTGTGGTAAAGCAGATATCATCCGTTTGCGCTGCATCAACGTCAGTAATCAGCGTCCACGCCAGTTGCCCTTCTGTGGGATTGCCAATTTGCTCTGCCAGCGGATGTGAGGAGACAAAGCTTTGTTGGCGGTCACGTGCTCCCGGATAGTAAGCGGCACGTGTTGGAACCTTGCCGAGC
This sequence comes from Ktedonobacterales bacterium, assembly GCA_038199755.1. Lineage (GTDB taxonomy): Bacteria > Chloroflexota > Ktedonobacteria > Ktedonobacterales > Ktedonobacteraceae > JBBPYR01. The sequence continues at coordinate 808 of JBBPYR010000267.1, forward strand.
GTCTCGCGTACCGCTTGCAAGAGTTGCTCGCGCTGCGCCCAATCCTTATGTTGCAGGATGATACGTGTTGCATTGCAGTTGAAACCGGCGTTATTGGTAAGCATACTGGCAATATGTTCACCATGATAGGCAATATCAGCATCCTTCCAGAGACCAGGGACAACGATGACAGGACTGACATTGCCTAGCTCGCCAGTGATGCGCTTTTTCAGTAGGGGATGCCGCTCTGCCTTGCGTGCGGCCCCTTCCATGCCTGTGCCAAAGACAATCGCGTCAAACGTTTTATCGGAGCCCGTAATGTGAATTTCATCGACGCCTGCATGATTGCACAGGTAGGCCCCCTCCGCCGCACCACCATACACCACGCGCAAGAAGCCTTGATCGACCAGCGGGGAGAATGCCTCTTCGATCAACGGGCCGAGATAGGCGTTCACCGGATTTGTTTTGAAGACAACGACCTGATCTTCCACAAACAGCTTATAGAGAATATCTAATGGCCCAATACTGGACACGTTGCCCGCGCCCAGCACAAGTGCGACCTTGCCCGTGTGCTGTTGTTTCTGCTTCTGCTTATAGCTCACGGCCTGTGTTTGCGCAAGCTGCTCTTTGGTCACATCGGGCTGCATCCAGATTTCCGCCGTGACGCCTGTAAAGAAGATGCGGTCATAGACTGTTTGGGGAAAAACGGGTGCTATTACCTGACCATCTGGTCGGCTTGTCACCTTACCGGGGATAGTAGGCTGGCCTTTGGCGTCGATATCAAACAATGACTGACGCAGTTGCCGCATCTGCTTGAGCACAGGCCAAGGGCCATTGCCCCACTCCTCGCTTGCCATCGGCGAGTCTGGCGCGATCTGCTTTGCCTTGAGACAGGCCTCTACCCAGCGTGAAGCTATAGCCGCGAAACTGGTGATAAGCTCGTCGATAATAGCAACACGGACATGAGGTGAAAGCGCAATCCAGGCGTTCTTGTGCGTTTGCAGTGTCTGTACTGCCTGCTCTAGCTCATCATGAGTAGAAACACGGACAGTGTTTGTGACGCTAGGAAAGTTTGGTGCTCCACGGTGTTCAATAATAGTCATGATGTGAAGTCTCCATAAAAATAGTAAAGATTTCCTATGTAATAGTCAAAGATACCCATTCACACTATCACGTTCTCTTATCAAATAGCAAGTACTTTACTGTATCATGGTTGTGTTACTGTACTCGTCATCTCGACAACAGTACGCTTACAATCTCGACAACACTATTTTCGTATGGTAAGATATGAAGCATATTTATAACTTATCTGGTTGGGAGACCCGAATGCCCGTTTTGCTACTCGCAACGACGAATCGTCATAAAGTGGAAGAGTTTCGTGCTATTTTTGCTGATTTACCCTATCGTCTGCTTTCGCTTGCCGATATTGGTCTAGATATGGACGTGGAGGAAACAGGCACGACGTTTGAAGCAAACTCGCAACTAAAAGCCCACGCCTACGCACAAGCCACAGGCATGCTTGTCCTTGCGGACGACTCTGGCCTGGAGGTAGATGCACTTGGTGGTGCCCCAGGGGTGTATTCCGCACGTTTCCTGCGGCCAGATGCTTCCTATGAAGAGCGCTTTGCCTATATTTTTGAGAAACTACACGGTCTTCCGCAAGAGCAGCGGAGTGCCCGTTTTCGCTGTGTGATCACTCTGGCCGATGCAACGGGCACGTTTCGTTCTGTCGAAGGTGTAGTCGAAGGCATCATTGCAGACGCGCCACGAGGAGAGCATGGCTTCGGCTACGATCCTATTTTCTTTGTACCTGAATTTGGCAAGACAACGGCTGAGCTAGCACCGGAGCTAAAAAATCGCATCAGTCATAGAGGACGAGCCGCACACCTGGCCCATCGTGTTCTTGAACAGTGGCCATCTCCCCCTGATTCTCATGAAACGCATCATGACTAATATACTGATAAATGATAATTGTATGAAGAAGCCGAGAGATGTAAGGAACGAAGCATGGCGAAAAAACCGCCGATTCGCGTGGCTCTTGACCTGGAAACGACAGGGTTGCATGCTGAGCAAGACGCCATTCTTGAAGTGGCAGCGATTAAATTTCAAGGGAACGAAGTACTTGACACATTTGAGACCTTTGTTGCGCCGGGGCGTTCAATTCCTTATCGTGTGCAACGCCTCACCGGTATTAAGCCTGAACTTATTACGGGTGCTCCCCATTTTGATACCATTGCTAAGCAGCTCCAGGGCTTTCTCGGAGATTTTCCTATAGTCGGTCATAGTATCCCCTTCGATGTTGGTTTCTTACGCCGCAGAGGGCTGGCGCGAACGAATCCGCTGGTTGATACCTTCGAACTGGCGACGGTGATGCTGCCCTCATTGGCAAGCTATAATCTGGGGCAGGTGGCAGAGGCACTGGGCATCATCGTTCCGCAAGATCGGCATCGTGCCATGGTGGATACTGTGCTGGCAAAAGATGTCTTTTTGGTGCTGCAACAGCGGCTGCAACAAGTAGATATTACCTTGCTGAAAGATCTAGCCAATCTCGACGCACCGCGTACATGGCCGCTGTTACACTTCTTTCGCCAGGAGTTGCGTGAGCGGCAAGAGCAAGATGGTGTGCAGGGAACGCTGGCGCGTGGTAGCCTGGGTGATCGCTTCGCCGCACAGTTGGGGATGGACCCACGTGTATTGTCATTTACTATTGCGCAACAGAGCCAACCCATTCAGGTAGCTCCTCCCCTCCTCATACCGCCAGAGGCACCCGTGATCCAGGAATTGCAGCAGATACAGAGCCAGATCGAGGTGATACCAGAGCAGGAGAAGCAACCAGGACAAGAGACACAGGCGGCAACGGTTGTGCCAAGCGGTTATCAAACGGCGCGCAATGCCATCCATAAGGCCTTAGAAAACTGTACGCCGCTGCTCGTTGAAGTGACGATTGGGGGCAGCGATTACACCCCCGCGCTCTTGCCTGCACTGGAATGGCTTACCACTTCTTCCCTTGAGGATCAGACATCCCCTAAACGGCTCGTCATTACCTGCGCCACCCAACAGTCTGCCCGTCGTTTGATAGAGTTGGTGCTGCCACGTCTGCAAGCTATGTTGAAAAGTCAGGTGTCGATTGCCTATCTCGCAGAGCGAGGGGGCTATCTGTGTATGCATCGCTGGTTTGGGGCCGCCATGCGCCGTACCAGCGGCGAGTTGAGTTCAGAGCAAGCGCGTGGTATGGCAAAGCTCGCTCTCTGGGCACAGCAAACAACCACAGGCGAGCGGAGCGAATTAACCCTTTTTCCCCCAGAGATGGCCGCGTGGGAGCGCATTAACTCCGGTGTTGAGCGCGTGCCATCCACGAATCCGCGCACAGATTCCATGTATCAGCGTTGCACCTATCGACAAAAGGGGTACTGTTTTGTCAGCAATGCTGAGGAACGGGTCAAGGCCGCGACAATTGTGGTGACAACGCATAGCGGACTGTTCGATGATCTCTCTCGTCCACCTCAACAATCACTATTGGCTTCTATCAAGCATCGGGTCATGCTGGATATGGACCTTTTGGAAGAGGAAAATGCGCGTTGGAGCAGTAACGAACTCGATCAAAATCGCTTGCTTACACTACTCAATACGATTGGGGCAGAAATGCCTGATGGCCGCTATCAAGGGCTACTTGCTCTCGCGGCCCCCTCTTTGCACGAGAGCGGGCCGGGGGGACTCTCAAGGACACCTACGGTAGCCAAATCCGATCTTGATGGTCGTATGCTATCCTGGTTTCAGTCTTTGCGCCAAGCGCGTACCGCGATAGATAAACTGTTTGTGGCTTTCAGCCATTTGCTAGAAGAATTTATGCAGCAAGGGGCAAATGGGAATGGACGCGACAAAGGGCGCAATGATAGCTCGGGGCGAGCACATGGGGGAAGGACTGTTGAACGAACTGATCAACCCTTGCGTCTCTCTGGACAAATACGCAGCTTGGGTGCCTGGATGGAGACAGAGAAGGCGTGGCAACAGGCCGCTCACCGTTTACAAACGGTGATAGACCTGACGCGGGAAGCTGAAAAGATTATACTCACCTCACCACGTAATCGGCATCGGACAGACATTGGCAGTGGCGAGGATAGCTCATTGGCCTCTGAACTCGTTGCCGTTGCGCTCCAACTTCAGGAACAGAAACAACTGGGTCAACAAGCGCTATTGCTAGCAAATAGTAATACTGTCTACTGGTTACGTACACCAGTGAATCCTGCTATGCAGCAACAGCGCAGTGCGGATGGTGCGGCTGCCAGTGCTCCTGTCGAAATTATGCCTATCCTCTATTCGCAAATAGTGCAAACTTCAACGATCTTGAAGCCATTATTGCTCAAGGATCATTGTGCTATTTTGGTCGGCACCTCGCTTTCAGTTGATAACTCGTTTTCTTATTATCGTGGTCGCTTCGGCTTGGATAGTGACACCTGCCCCGCCTTTTCTGTCGTGACTGAACATGATGAACAAACACTCCTATACCTGCCAAATGATGTGCCAGAACCAAATATGCCACAATATCAACGCCATCTCGATGAGTCTCTGGTGCAACTCGCAACCGCCTTAGAGGGGCAATTGGTGGCATTATTTACTTCTCATGCCGCGTTACGGAGCTCCTATGCATCCATCAAAGCCGTATTAGAGTCGCGCGGTATTCTGGTGCTTGGGCAAGGCGTGGATGGTTCGCCGCGCCAACTCTGGCAAGTGTTTCAAAGCCAGGAGCGCGTGGTCTTGCTTGGGACGGGCAGTTTCTGGGATGGCATCGAGGATGCAACACGTACCCCCACCTGCATCTTTGTGGCGCGTCTCCCCATGCCAGTCTTGAACGATCCGCCCATAGCGGCGCGGGCAGAGCAATATTCCGATCAACTCCATCAACTCACCGTTCCAGTAGCCTCCTTGCGCATGCGGCGCGCCCTCAATCGTTTGGCATGGAGTGATGGCAAGCGCAACGCTATCGTGCTTTTTGACCGTAGAGTGATTTCCAAAGAGTATGGTACGATGGTATTAAATAGTTTGCCGCATTGTTCACAACGGCAAGGGCCCGCGTCACACATGCCTGAAACACTGTTAGACTGGCTCACAGGTAAGGGCGCGTGGCAATAAAATAACGTCGTTCTCTGAGTCACCTGAGTACTTGCTAACTTTCTCCTATGAAAGGGATAGTATATGCCACTCCATACCATCACCCATTCTGAAGATGGGCGAAATTTGCGTGTTGTACGCAACGTCTGCCCGCATGATTGCCCAGATACTTGTGCATTGGAGACGCTTGTTGATGAGCATGGTCAGGCAGTACAGGTGCGTGGTCGCTCAGACCATCCGATAACACGCGGCTGGCTCTGTGCGAAGGTGAATCGTTATTTAGAGCGGGTATATCATCCCGAACGCTTGCTCTATCCCTTGCGGCGCGTTGGACCCAAAGGCAGCGGCTCTTTTACGCGAATTTCCTGGGACGAGGCCATCGCAGAAATCACTGCCCACTGGCGCGATATCATTGCGCAGCACGGCGCACAAAGTATTCTTCCTTATAGTTATTCAGGTACGTTAGGTTTGGTGCAAGGTGCCGTCACCGATACCCGCTTCTGGAATCGCCTCGGAGCCTCGCGCTTGAAGCGTGCGATTTGTGGGTATGCAGCTGAAGAGGCCGTGTCGTTGACGATCGGTGGACGGCTGGCACCATCGCCGGAGATGTTGCTGCATAGCAAGTTTATTTTGATCTGGGGGAGCAATCCTGCCAGCACCGGGCCCCATGTCATGCCCTTTTTGCGGCAGGCGCAACAGCAAGGGGCGCGTATCGTGGTGATCGACCCGATTCGCACCCTTACGGCACGTTCGGCGAATCAACATATACAACCCATCCCCGGCACCGATGCAGCATTGGCACTTAGTATGATGTATGTCATGGTTGATGAAGGGTTGCACAATCCCGCGTGGATTGCGGAACATGTGCTGGGCTGGGAAGCCATGCTAGAAAGCATTATGCAATTTCCCCCGCAGCGGGCCGCACAGATTACAGGGCTGGCAGCAGAAACAATTATTGAGTTGGCGCGCAGTTATGCTACTAGCACACCCGCTCTACTGCGCGTGACTGATGGCATTAATCGACACACCAACGGCGGTCAAACGGTACGCACTCTGGCGTGCTTACCCGCCGTCACCGGACAATATGGCATTGCTGGCGGTGGCCTAATGTATAGTACGAGCGATTGGTTGAGGTGGGATAAAGCCGCAGTGGGCCATGAAGAAGATGCCGCCTGCCCGCCAGCTCCACGCACGTTGAATATGAATCGGCTGGGTGCTCTCCTAACTGGCGAGGCTGATCCACCCATCTACTCCCTCTATGTGTATAATGCGAATCCGGTTGCCTCAACGCCTAACGCGAGCAAGATTGTGGCAGGGCTAGAGCGCGAAAACCTGTTTACTGTCGTGCATGAACTCTTTGAGACGGATACCGCTCGTTATGCTGATATAATCTTGCCTGCGACGAGCCAGTTGGAACAGGTAGACCTGCACAAACCCTACGGCCACCTCACGTTGCAATACAACACACCCGCTATCGCGCCGCAGGGCGAGGCTCGTAGCAATTGGGATGTGATCCGCACGTTAGCCGCTGCGATGGGCTTTGAAGAGTCCTGGTTACAAGACGATGCCAACGCGGTGATACATGAAGTGCTCACGGCAACGGCAGCGCGAAATGCAAGCATCGCGGGTATCAGCTTGGAGGGCTTACAGCGAGATGGCGAGTACCCGCTGCGTATTGCCGATGAGGAGCGTATCCCCTTCGCCAATGGCGTTTTTCGGACACCGTCGGGCAAGGTAGAGATGTATTCTGAAGGCGCATTGTTGAAGGGCTATGATCCCGTACCTGGCTGGGAACCAGAGCTTGAAACGCGGCAAGCGCAGCCATCAACAAAGGATGCACCTGAAACAGCGGCCTCCGAACGGCTTCCGCTGTTATGTCCCGCTGCCCATCATTTTATTAGTTCGACCTTTGGCAATCAACAGCGCATGAGAACGAAGGAACAGATGCCCACCTTGCGCATTCATCCAGATGATGCCTCAGTGCGTGGCATTCGTAGTGGGCAGTTGGTGCGTGTGAGCAATGAGCGTGGCTGGTGTCGTCTGGTGGCCGAGGTCACTGAGGATGTGCGCTCAGGGGTGTTGGCGACGACCACCGTGTGGTGGCCCAAGTTTAGTCCAGATCAACGCAACGTGAACTGGACCACCTCGGACCGCTTGGCCGACTTTAATGGGGGCAGCACATTCTATACCAATCTGGTCTCGGTTGAGCCTGCTGACTGATGAAAGATTTCATAGAGCACGATGCCCGTGGCAACTGCTAGGTTGAGGGAATCGCTTCTACCTATCATAGGAATCTTTACCATCAGGTCACACAATGCCTGTTGCTCGTGAGAAAGCCCCTGCCGTTCACTGCCCATCAGTAATATCAGGGGCTTACGATAGTGCGCTTGACGATACTCCAGCGTAGCGGCTCCTGACGTGCCAACAACGGTGCAATGCTGCTGTTGCTTCCAGTGTGCAAACTCGTCAAAGCTGGCTTTGACGAGCCGTTGCGAGAAAATCGCTCCCATACTCGCTCGTAGTGTACCAGGGTCATAGGGATCGGCACTGTTGCCCAGCAGAAGCATACCTGTACACCCTACGGCGTCACTGGTACGTAAAATAGTGCCAATATTGCCGGGGTCTTGGGCAGCGTCGAGGGCAATCCAACATTCATTGGCGGCAAGCACCAGTTGTGCCAGCGGATACCATTGTTGTTGCAACACCGCACCAATGCCTTGTGGCCCGTCTTTGGTCGAGATGCTTTTGAAAACATCTGCTGTGACTTCCAGACAGGATGTACCTTTTTCTTGTTCGGCTCGCACGATATCTCTGGCGAACTGGCTTTTGAGTAATGCGGGTGCGGTCACAAGCTGCTCGATGGCTAGGCCCAATTGCACCGCTTCTGCCACCAGGCGAATGCCCTCGACAAAGAAGAGTGTTGTCTTCTCACGCTCCTGACGATTATGCAGGCTACGAATAAATTTCACACGCTGATTGCTAGTGCTGGCAATAATCATTTCCGACTCTTTCATTGCTGCTATGTTTGCAAGATAGTAAAATAAATTGTGCTAGCTGTCAACTATGCGCAATACAAAGAGATGTGGGAAGCATTACGCAATCGCGAGGCCAATTTTGCTGTGTTTTATGGTATACTAATATGATAAAGTAAGAGTCGTTCGTGGAAGGGAGTGGCTGAAAGCGCATTATTATGAATAACAATAAGGAGTCTGTGAGAAATTCAGCGTTATATGATGCAGCTTATCACAAACATCTAGTGGAAGTTAGCCATACGTTATTCGCCCCTGATGTCCTCAGTAACACAAAAACTCTTTATGGCAGTATTTATGAGCATGTTAAGCGCATGATGCCTACAGAGGTATTTTTTGTGGCTCGTTATAATCAGTTCACCGAACAACTCGTAATAGATTACTCCACGAGTGACAATGTACTTGCCTCACAAAAGGATACCTCTCTTGTTGATTGGCTCCATCACTTCTTGTTTGAAGAATACCCCTCACGTTTGTTTGCTACCTATGAAGAGTTTGCAACTGCATTGCAGAGTGTTAGCCCAAATGGTGTACAACAGCCTATTGAAGCTATTACTAGCGAGCAGCCTTGTCAGTCGTTGCTCTTTGTACCCATCTATTACAGGGAAGAGAAGATAGGTGTGCTCTCTGTACAGAGTTATTACCCTAACGCTTATAATGAGAGCCATGCAATCGTGTTGCAAGAAATTGGCGTCCAGGCTGGTCTGGCTATTGTCAATGCTCGTACCTACGAAGAATTACGAACGGCAGTGCAGCAGGCTCAGGAGTCGGAACGGCTCAAAAATTATTTTCTCATGACTACTTCGCACGAATTGCGTACCCCATTAACCTCGATTCAAGGGTATCTTGAATTGCTGCACAATTATAGCTCAGACTTGGATGCGAGCGTAAAGCAGCGCTTTATCGCGAAAGCCCAACGCGCCTGTGAAGAACTGGTGCTGATGTTGGGAAATGTGATGGATACAAGCCGTGTAGATCAGGATGGTATGACGCTGAGGCTCAAATATAGCTCTGTTAGCGTATTACGAGTGGTATCACTCATCCTTGAGATTATGGAGCCGACGACCGTACGCGAGAAACGGCAGCTTGAGGTCATCATTGATAAGGACATCTATGTCTGGGGTGATGATTTACGCTTGCGCCAGATTCTGCTCAATCTTGTTAGCAATGCATTGAAGTATACACCTCCATCGACGAAGATCGCGATCAGTGCGGAACGTGTCGACCTACAGCAACTTGCCGCACGCATTGCTTTCTCGTACAGAGAAGAGGTGGCACTGACTAGTGGATGTTATATTGTGACCAGTGTGCGTGATTGGGGGAGTGGCATCGCGCCGCATAATCAGAAACGTCTCTTTGCTAGGTTTATGCGTTTGCCAGATGCAGTGCAAAGTGGGCAGCGTGGGTCTGGACTTGGTTTATATCTTTGCCGTCAGTTGACCGAGGCAATGGGCGGTTTTGTCTGGGTGGAGAGCAGTGGTATTGCGGGTGAGGGAAGCACGTTTCTGCTTGCCTTACCAGAATATACACAATGAACGCTCCTGCGCTAACTAACAGGTAGTGCCTCTCGCTTACTCCTCCTTCCCTTCTCCAAAACATGTCTACTGGTCGAGAAAGTCATGTTGATTTGACGCATGGTAGAAGCTATGCTACCATAGCTCTAGTAAACTGTTGTGCCGTGTTCAGGAGGAAATAGGTTATGAATCTTTACGAGCAATTACTGGTGGTACGAGACCGCCTTGAGAGTATTGGCGCGCATGACGATAGTATGGACCTTGTAGAAACGTTGCTGAACCGAGCTGAGCCGACGAAGAACGATAAAACGAATGCAACGCAGATACAGGTATTGCGTCATATGCTACGTATGCGTGAGGTGAGCGACAATTATAATATCTATAATGATTTGCAAGAGCTAGTGAGTGAACGTGATGAGGCAGAAGTTGCTTCACGCGAGGACTCTGCTCCTGCTGCCTATGTAGATACCGAGCGTCATCCCAAACCAAAGTCGTATTATAAAGCGCAGAAAGAAGCGCAGAAGGATAAGACCAAGAAGAAGGGTTAGCCTACGATCTGGAAGGTTAGCCTTTTTTATTGCTTTACTTTCTTTTCCGTAGGGACCAGCTTCAGCGCGTCCCGTTCCTGTTGGGGAGCGATTCGCCAACCGGCTGCGGACGCGCTGAAGCTGGTCCCTACGGGCTTTGCAACAGCGCAGCTTTTTGCGCAAATGCTGCTTGACTTTTGAGTATGCATCGGCTATAATCGTACTTGTCACATGTTACTAGCGGGTTTGATGTAGCGGTAACATGCAACTTTCCCAAAGTTGATACCACGGGTTCGAATCCCGTAACCCGCTCTCAAAAAACAGCCCATCAACCCGATGGGCTGTTTTCTTTTGCTGTGTTCCTACGCCCCTTTGCTTTCGAGTTTTCTCTGCATTACATGCATGTCTTTGGCCACGGTGCGTAGGCCGATCAGACAAATGATGCCTGAAACCAAGAGGCAGGTTGGAGCCGTGATGATAAGCGCGAAGCCAAGGGATGAGCGATCGGCGATAATTCCCACGATCGAAGGAGAGGCTGCATCTCCCAATAGATGCGCTAAGAGCAATACGATACCGATGGCGGTTGCGCGTATCTCTGGCGAGATGATGTCCTGAAGGACCGCATTCAATGGTCCCAGGCACAGGCTCAGGCTGATGATAGCGACAAAAAAGACAATTGTAAAGGGAACGAGGCTGTGTATCGATAGCGCGATTAGTGTCAGAGGAGCACCTGCGAGGAATGCGAAGGTAGCCACAATCAGTCGTCCTTCGGCTCGTCTGCGTTGCAAGCTATCTGCAAGCCAACCGCCCAATAGTGTTCCGATCAGGCTGCCGCCAGCCAGGACACCACCAGAGATGACGCTGCCTTGCCCCACGCTCAGGTGGAAGGCGCGTACAAAGTACGTAGGTATCCAGAAGGAGGCACTTCCGATAGCGAAGAAGCTAAAGACGAACGCGCCCAGCAGTATCCAGTAGGTAGGGATTTTGAAGAGTTGCCGCACCGTACTGCCGAAGTTTTTGCCAATACTGCCATGTGAAGCACTAATCTCGTTCTCTTCATGGTTTGAGTCTACGTTGTCAAAGGCACCACGTTTGGGCTCTGTTGCCCGCCAGATCATGAAAGCGGTGACCAGACCTGGAATGCCTACAATATAGAAGGCCCAGCGCCAGCCGAAAGCATCTGCCACCAGACCACCCATAATGAGTCCGATCGCGGTGCCGATTAAGTTACCAATAGACCAGAGGGCCATGATGCGTCCACGCTGTTCTTTGGGGAAGTAATCGCCAAGCATGGAAAGTGAGGCTGGTGCATAGCCTGCTTCACCGATGCCTAGAACCGAGCGCAGACTGAACAACTGAAGAAAGTTTTGTGCCATGCCTGCCAAACTGGTTGCAAGGCTCCAGATAGCAACACATAGCGCGACAATGTTTTTGCGTGTTGATCTGTCTGCCCAGACGCCGAGCGGTAAGGTGGCAATGGCGTAGATGAGCAGAAAAGATGAGCCAAGCAGTCCTAACTCTGTATTTGAGAGATGAAGGTCGGTCTGAATTTTAGGAAGTACTGCCGAAAGCACAGAGCGATCAGCGTAATTGAGGATATTAATCGTGAGAAGCACACTAAACGCAAAACGTGCTTGGCCTCTGCTCGTTTTAAGCTGCTCATTACGCTCATTATGCTCGGATGGCGGTGATGTCACAGTTTTCATTAAGTTTTCCATTCCTATTTTTGCGAAACCTTTTATACTGAAATGGGCATTGCAGAAGTTATAACGACGTATAGCCAGTAATTGTCACGTGCAACAATTTATCTTCTTGTTCGTTCTTATAGAGGAACAAAAAAAGCTAGATAAAGAAAAGAGAAATACCATGCATGCAATTATGCATGTTTTGCTTCATACAAGCCCATTTATACTCTATATGCTGGTAATGGTGATCCTGCTGCTAGAGAGCACAGGTGTACCCATTACAAACAATGTACTCTTGTTATTAACGGGTGCGTTGGCTTCACTTAACCATGTAAACATCTGGATGCTGGGTATAGCCGCTATTACTGGTAGTATAACAGGTGCGTGTATAGCTTATGCTATTGGCTTATATGGTGGGCAAAAGGTCATACGTCGTATAGCAGCTTTCTTCCATATAGAGGCGCAAAAAGTTCAGATGACGGAACAATGGTTTCAGCGGTCAGGTATCTGGATGGTGTTTGTGTCGCGTATGACACCCTATGTGCGACCGTTTGCCTGTTTTCCAGCTGGCATTGCACACATGCCATTTGCCAGATTTTTCGTCGCGGCCCTCGGCGGCTCGGTGCTATGGTGTGTCGCGTTGCTCTACCTGGGTTGGAGTCTCGGTGCGCGTTGGCCTCTGGCACTGCACTTGATACAAGGCTATACGCTACCGACGGTCATCGTGGTGTTGCTGCTCATTATTGGTTATGTGGTCATTCTGTTTCTAGTCAAACGCCGCCTCAAACAAATTTCCGTTAATAGCGCAATGCAGGATGAACATCAGGAAGAGCGTCCACTGGCTGGTGTGAAATAAAGAGGATGCCCACAAGGGGCATCCCTACTAGAGTTTTACTGTTGTCATACCGAAGATATCGCCAGACTTACTGATCTCTTCGAGTGCCCATTGTGGGATGGCCTCGTCTACAGAGATGACCATGAGAGCGACATCTGGGCTGCGCTGGATATCACGTGGCCGTGGTGAGCGGACGGTTGGCCCAACGTCCATGTGGCGAATGTTGACGCCAGCTTTGCCCAAAACGGTGCCAACACGTCCAATCATGCCGGGCTGGTCGGGGTTGTGGCAAAAGAGGATGTAGCCCGCTGGTATAAACTCTGTCCAGTAGCGGCCTACACGCACCACACGAGCCTCTCCGTGCATGACAGTGCCGCTAATAACGTCTACACGTTCCTTGCTAGAGGCGGCTTTACCCGCGAAGGAAGCCGCGTAACCGTTGGCGTCCTCCACACGCAGCGTGACGAGATTGGCAAATTCAGATGGTGTGGTTGATTTTCGCTCGACAATCTCTAAGCCCCATTGCTGCGCTAAGAGTTGGGCGTTAATCATGTTCACGTGCGCGTCGGATATCGATTCGAGCAAGCCCTTAATCAATGCCGCTTGCAGGGGTCGTAGATCATAGTTGGCGATGTCGCCGCTACAGGATAGCTCGATCTTATGCAATGGCCCTGGTTGTAGTTGCGTGTAGAGGTGTCCCATGCGCTCCAACAACTGCATATAGGGTTCCAGTACCTTTAGCGTCTCCGGCAAAATCAGCGGGGCGTTCACTGCCGCCCGCGGAAAACCACCACGCAAAACGGAAACCACCTGCTCCGCCACATCTGTCGCCACGCCTACCTGTGCCTCTTCTGTTGAGGCTCCCAGGTGTGGTGTGACGATGACACGTTCATGGGCGATCAACTGCTTCAGAATCGCGTCGTCACGAATTGGCTCCTGACTAAAAACGTCCAGTGCCACGCCCGCGATGCGTTTCTCGTTGAGCGCGTTGAGCAGTGCCTCCTCGTCAATCAAGCCACCACGAGCACAGTTGATGAGACGCACCGTTGGCTTCATCAATTGCAGTTCGCGGGCTCCAATCAGGTCACGTGTACCGTTTGGTCCAGCTGTTAATGAGGTGTGCAGCGTGATAAAATCGGCCTGTTGTAACACTTCGTCCAGGCTCATCATGGTCGCGTCCAGCTTACGTGCCTGTTCTGGTGAAACAAAAGGATCGAAGGCGATGATTTGCATTTCTAACCCTTGTGCGCGCCGTGCCACGGCACTTCCGACCTTGCCCAACCCGATGACGCCGAGCGTTTTATTGCGAACTTCGACGCCGAGAAAGCGGCTCTTTTCCCACTTACCTGCCTTCATGCTGGCATTGGCTCCCGGAACGTGACGTGCCAGTGCCATTAGCATGGCAATAGAGTGTTCTGCCGCCGCGATAATATTGCCAGTCGGCGAGTTGACCACAATGATGCCCTGGCGTGTCGCCGCCTGGGTATTGATGTTGTCAACGCCCACACCTGCTCTACCAACGATTTTCATTTGCGTGGCAGCTGCGAGCACCTCTTCTGTCACCTGTGTCTCGCTGCGTACAATCAGAGCAGTGTAGTCTCCAATAATTGCTTTCAGTTGTTCCGGCTTCAGTCCGGGTCGCTCGTCGATCTGCGCCTCCGGCAACTGTGTGCGGAGCAGATCAAGACCTTCTTGCGCAATGCGGTCGGTGATCAGTATCTTGATGGTATCTGTTGTTGTTTGCACCTGTGTCATATCCGTATTCTCCCCTCGCCTAGCCCTTAAAGCCCAGTTCGCGCAGGCGCAGTTCTACTTTATCCATCGTCTCTACGAGATCGGCCTCTTTGAAGAAGCCCAGGTGTCCAATGCGGAAGATTTTGCCAGCCATATGGTCCTGTCCGCTCGCGAGCACTATATGGTCTTGCTCACGAAGCTTCTTGAGCAGGGCCTTTGCATCGATGCCTTCAGGGACTTTAATGGCGGTAACGGTATTTGAGGCCAAGGCGTGATCGGCCAGGAGTTCTAGCCCCATTGCCTTTGCGCTGCCTCGTACATAGGCACCTGCTTGGATGTGCCGCGCAAAGATGGCTTCTCGCCCCTCTTCTAGCATCAAGTCCAGTGCTACATCAAGCGCATAGAAGAGAGACACGGGTGAGGTGGTTGGGTGCTGCCAGCTGTTCAGGTTTTTGAGAGCCATGGCCCAATCAAAGTAGAAGCGCGGCAATTTTGCCTGTTTGCTGGCTTCTAGCGCACGTGGGCTGGCTGCTATCATCATGATGCCGGGAGGGGTCATCCAGCCTTTTTGCGAGCCAGTGAAGACGACATCAAGGCCCCATGGGTCCATTTCCAGCGGCACACTGCCCAGTGAACTCACGGCATCAACGACAATCAAGGCATCGGGATTGTGTCGCCGTACGATGCTTGCTAGTGCCTCGATATCATTTGTTACTCCTGTCGAGGTTTCGTTGTGCGTGATTAATACGGCTTTGTAAGGTGCAATCTCTTGCAGACGCACCTCGATGACAGCGGGATCAGCTGCCTCTCCCCAGGGGAATTCGATGCGTGTGACTTGTAGACCGTAAATCGTGGCGATTTTGGCGAGACGATTGCCAAAGTTTCCGATGATGATTGAGACCACATGATCGCCGGGGGAGAAGAGATTTGCCACCGCAGCTTCTTGGCCGCCTGTGCCGGACGCAGGAAAGGTCATCACTGGCGACGCTGTCTGGAAGAAGTATTGTAGGCGCAAGGTGACACGCTTTAAGATGGCGGCGAATTCTGGTCCGCGATGGTTAATCATGGGTTGAGCCTGTGCCGCTAGCACCTCTGGCGCGATTGGCGTGGGGCCAGGGACACGCAGGTTTTGTTGCGGAATAGGCTGACGTGGTTCTACTTGTGGTATCGCTATCGCTTTTCTTTCTTGAGTTGTCATGAAATGGAATCCTCTCTCTATCGACGTGACGCAACCATCATTGTTTGCTCTGTCTCATTGTCACATTGTCCATCGCTTCGTTGCAACGACATGCGGCGGATAACCGCTCTGTTACCCGCCGCAGAAGTAACGTTTTTTTTGACTCTACTATCAGAGTAGCCCATTGAGAGGGGAATTGTCAAATCAAATATGAGCATGGTGAGCGCAAGGCATCACCATGCAACAAGATGTTATCTCTTTCTATCATCCTTCTTGCAAATCAATGAGTTTCCAGGTGCTGGTATCATAGGCTGGATATTCGATCTCCCAGATATTTCCTGGCTCTTCGCGGGCTTCCCAGCGTCGTAAGGCGTCAAGCAAGACGGTGCGTTGTAGGGTAGTTTGGTGTGGGCCACCCAAACTATTGCCCATTGTAAAATGCATTGGTGCGATAGCTCGTGGCGGGCCAGCCTGCCGTGAGTTTTCTGGCACCACGGTAATCAGCACCGTCGGAATACCCTGCATTTCTATTTCGCGCTGAATTGCAACTACAATTCTGTGGCAAAGGGGTCAGCCAGCGGTGAGGATGACGCCATCAGCGTTTGAGCGGGCCACAAGCTTTGCCATTTCGGGTGCAGCACGCTCATAGAGGTCACGCAGTTGTTGGGTATATCCCATAAAGCCCAGGTGTTTATTGCTCACACCGCCAATGATACCCTCGGCGGCTAGCTCTCTAAGGCGGTCAATCGGAAATATGACATTGATATCGTGGTCGGCATCACGATGATCATAATGCTCATGTGTGACCATAAGCTGGTCTGCTTGCACTTCTTCTGGCAATAGACGCCAGCTATTATCTCCTTCCACATCAAATGGCTCCTGCTCGCGCAGGTGTACGCCTGCTGTGGTCACAAGGGCAAATTTTGTATCTTTGAGCTCGCGGGAACGCGGTGTATAGGGAATGCATCGCTTGGACATCGGCATACTTTTTTCGTCCTTTCTTGCTGTACGATTCGTGCTCAAACGGTTCGCAATCCGTTCAGTATCGTCAACTATTGACAACTAGTATACAACGCCTATGGTGTCAGTTATTCGCTCGCGTCTTCATCTGGTGCTAACAGTACATTTTTATAGAGAGCAGACATGGGCAAGCTAATGTTCACGCTCGCCAGTTCTACGGTGTCACCTGCACGGAAAAAGTGCAGCGTCCAGAGGTCTTTTCTGGCACGGCGATACACATCTACCGCTTGCCGCTGCGTCTCTACTAGGACGTATTCATCAATGGTGGAACAGGCGCGATAATATTCAAACTTCAAGCCGCGATCATAACCCTCAGTACTCTGAGAAAGCACCTCAATCACGAGACGTGGATAGCGCAGCGTCTCGACTGTCCCTCTATCACGTTCGTCGCAACTCACCGTCACATCGGGATAGACATAGCGCGTTTCAAAGAGGTGAACCTTCATATCAGAGTTGTAGACACGGCAGGAATCATCGCTGAGAAGGCTGTTCAACTGGCTCGTGATATTGACGCTGATGGTGCTATGGTTGGCGGTGCCACCTGCCAGCATGTACGCATAGCCATCAATATACTCGTAGCGTTCTCCTTGACTCTCCTGGTCAAGGTGCAGATAGGCTTCGATACTCATCCGTGAGCGATCTGGTTGTGCGAACATCGTCCACTGTTCCTTCCCCTGGTTACAGTTTGAGGAGCGTTTCCGCGTTGCGATAACAGATTTTTTCTTTGTCTGTTTCGCTGATGGGGGCGGCTTCGATGAACTCTACGCCTGTTTTGGTTGGCTGATAGGGATAATCAATCGAGAAGAGTAGGCGATCGGCACCTACCGCTGCGAGCGTACAGAGCAATGCTTCGGTGGAGAAGTTACCGCTGGTCGTAATTAGCATGTTCTCTTTGATGTACTGCGATGGCAATTTTTTCAGTTCTCTGTTATGGGCGGATCGCGCCCAACTGTCGTCGAGCCGCCACAGCACGAAGGGCAGCATTTCGCCGAGATGCCCCAGAACAAGCGTCATGTGGGGAAAGGCATCGAAGACGCCGCCAAAGACCATGCGCAGGGCGTGTGTCGCCGTCTCAACGCCCCAGTTCCAGGTGGCACCCAGCATTTCAGGATATGGGCCATAGGGTTTCATCTGGTCGTGGGGCGTATCGTTTGGGTGGAGATAGATGGGCACGTCGAGTGCTTGCGCTCGCTCGAACACGGGCCAGAACTTCTGCTCGTCAAGATATTCGCCGTTGGTGTGACCATGGATTAAGGCACCCTTGAAGCCGAGTTGTGTGACGGTGCGTTCAAGCTCGGCGGCTGCCTCGTTGGGGTCTTGCAGTGCTAACGCCGCGAAGCCTGCCAAGCGCGTGGGATGTTTGCGCACGATTTCCGCTAATGCGTCGTTGGCTAGCTTGGCGCGTTTGACTGCCGTTGCTCTGTCTGCTTCTGCCTGAATGCCAGGGGCATTCAGGGAGAGCACCTGCATATCGATGCCATACTGATCCATCTCTGGCAGGCGATACTGTTCGATATCGAGCAATTTTTCCGCAATGTTCACCTTCGGATTAGGGGCAAAACGGCCCTGTGGATAGTTATACCAGCGCGTTTCAGGTGTAAGGAAATGCTCTTCTAAGATGATTTTTTTCATGCACGACTCCTCGTTACTATATTCCCTTTTGATGTGGTTTGGTGTAAGCGCACACTAGGGGGTTGTATTGTGGCTTGTTGCTCTTGCTATCATTGTATCACTCTATTTGGGGGAAGCTTCTGCACCTCACTTGGGGCATTCCATTTGGTGATGGCGAGCATAAATGCCGTAGGGGCCAGCTTCTGCACTTTTACTAATGAAACTGGTAAACAGGGAAACCCATCCGTAGGGGCCAGCTTCTGCACATTTACTAATTAACCTGGTAATCAGAGAAACCCATCCGTAGGGGCCAGATTGATCGCGCCCCCCGTGGCGATTTATCGCCTGTGATTCCGCGAATCTCGCTCAATGAATTGAGCGGAGGGCGCGATCAATCTGGCCCCTACGGAGCCTGTAGGAGGGCGCGATCAATCTGGCCCCTACGGAGCCTACAGCGCGCTTCGCTGCTGCTCACGCGATTACCAGATTAAATTGTCAAAATGCATCAGCGCGTCCCGTCGCCGTTGGCGAATCGCTTCTCAACAGGGACGGGACGCGCTGAAGCTGGTCCCTACGGGAGGTGCTGTGTGAAGATTCCCGAACTTGCACCAGCCTTGTGAAAATAAGTAAGGAGTGAATAAGAAAGTCCCATGCCAAAAACGACAAAACGTGCAGCGACAAGACGTGCGGCCAAGATAGCGAAGGCGCATGCAACTGAGCTACCGAAATTAGAGGTAAGAGAAGCTCCACCACGTAGACGCGCACCCGGCCAGAAACCCCCCGCTCGTGGCATTGCGCGTTATCCTTGGGCGACGACCTTGATTAGCCTTCTGATCGCCCTCGGTATTTTCGCGTTGTATGTCAATCATGTTGGTCCATTCGCGCTACCCAAGCCGCAACCTAAACCTGTGGCGGTCGCGGCCTGCCTGAAGAGCAATATACTAAAGCAGATTACAGATGTTTCACCTGCTCCTGGTGCCGTTGGTTATGCAAAAATACAGCATACGTATACTGCAGCCCCGGCCATGTCTATTAGTACCAGTAAGACTTACTGTGCTGGTATCAATACCAATAGAGGCCTGATTGTGGTCGAATTAGATCCTAAACTGGCACCGCAGACGGTCAATAATTTTGTTTATCTGGCGCAGCATCAGTTTTATGATGGTATGGTGTTCCATCGTGTGCTCCAGACGGGTCAGGGCTTGCATATCATCCAGTCGGGCGACCCCTTGGGCAATGATCCTGATGTAACGAAGCGAGGTACCGGCGGTCCTGGCTATACCATTCCAGCGGAACCTGTGCAGGGAAGCTATCTTCCTGGCGTGCTTGCGATGGCGAAGAAAGGTACTGATACCGTCAATAGCGGTAGTCAGTTCTTTATTGTGATTGATGGTGCAACTTCGTTGCCGAAGTCGTATAATCTCTTTGGGAAAGTGCTGCAGGGCATGGATGTGGTGAAACATATTCAAGGCCCCGGTGATGATGCGGCGTCGAAAACCATCACGCCAGACACCATTGACCACCTAGTAGTTGTTGCCGCATCCTAACGAGTAACAGGTATCCCAGGCACTCCCAGGCATTTCAGGTATCTATCAAACACACAAGGACGTGCCGTAAAGAAGTGCGTCCCTATTGAGAAGGGATTATACAGCATGGCGAAACAATATCGTGAAGCTCCAGCGTTGCAGATTGACCCGGCAAAGAAGTACACCGCGATTTTCCACACGGAGAAGGGTGACATCGAGGTCGAGTTGTTCGCGAAACAGGCTCCGACAACCGTGAACAATTTTGTGTTCCTGGCACGTGAAGGCTTTTATGACAATACGACCTTCCATCGTGTCATCGGTGGTTTTATGGCGCAGGGCGGTGACCCAACCGGCACAGGTACGGGTGGTCCCGGTTATAAGTTCCGCGACGAGCAGGGTGCGCTGTTACTCAAGCATGACAAGGCAGGCATTCTCTCGATGGCGAATGCAGGTCCCCACACCAACGGGTCGCAGTTCTTCCTTACCTATGGCCCCACGCCGCACCTGAATGGCAAGCATGGCGTGTTTGGTCAGGTGGCGAAGGGTATGGATGTGCTGAACTCTCTTCGTGAGCGTGATCCACAGCGTGACCGCCAAGCGGGAGATCGCATCAATTCCATTGAGATCGTCGAAGCCTAGCTTTTTGCACAGACGACAAAGCATGAGGGTGTGAATTCAATTCATGCCCTCATGCTTTGTCGTCTGTGCGCAAGGGCTGCTTTCTCGACTGTTCTTAATTGTGCTCGTTCATCGTGTAAAGAGTAATAGTATGTTTATGCGGAAGGAGCAATAATAGATGGATGCGATAGATACCGTTAAAACCCTGATTACTGCTTTGCAATCAGGAGATATGAATCTAGCGGCGGATATGCTGGCAGATGATTTTACAGAACGGGGGCTAACTGATCAGACACTGGGCAAGGCTACCTTTCTTGCAATGCAGAGTGCGTTATTGGCGGCGATGCCGAATTTCTCATATAACCTGCTAGATGTGCATGAAGAGGATGGGAAAGTGATTGCTCAGACAAGTGTTAGTGGCACGCAATTGAACGAACTGGTGTTGCCACCTGTGCTTGGTATCCCAGCGATTGCCCCCACCGGATTGGACATCACATTGCCACAGGTGGAGGTGGTTCACCGTGTCGTTGAGGGAAAGGTAACTGCAATGCAGGTTACGTCAGTCCCTGGTGGCGGTCTTGATGGTTTGCTTGAGCAGATTGGTACAGAATTGCCGTTGCAACCGCGCATAAGGGATATCGGTGATTAGGGAGTAGGCACAGCACTGGAGACCCGGCCCCCCGTGAGCCCCGCCGGCAACGACTGGCAATACAACACA
>JBBPYR010000268.1:0-11894 GCA_038199755.1 Ktedonobacterales bacterium
CAGGAAGAATTTGAACAGCAGATGGAGCAAGAGGTTAAAGTAGGCAGCAGCGCTTGGGATGGTCGTCTACCTGAACAATCGACAAGCAAGACAGGCAAGACGAGTACAACAGGAGAGCTTGGGAAGGTTGTAAGATGAAAACAGGCAGCTATACATCACGCAGTCGCTGGCAACAAAACAGCCTGGAAAGCGCGGACGAGAACGTTTCGTCAAAATTTGAGTGGAGCCTTATCCAAAAATTTGGCCCGTATGCCGCCCGCTATCAAGGCTGGACGATTGCAAGCATTGTTTTGATGTTATTCTATACGGCGTTTAACCTGGCAAACCCCTTTCTGATAGGAGTAGCCATTGACCAATTTATCAGCCATAACGATGTACATGGACTGGCCATTACTGGCATCGTCTTGATTGTCATCAACATTCTGATGTGGCAGGCGCAATACTGGCAGGTATGGACGATGTCGTGGGCTGGGCAACAGGTTCTCTACCACCTCAGCTCGGATATGTTCACGCACTTGCAACGACTCTCACTCAGCTTCTATGATCGCACACAGATCGGGCGCGTGATGTCGCGTCTGCAAAGCGATATTGATGTATTGGAGTCTATGCTCAGTTCAGGTCTGCTCTCGATGCTGAGCTCACTGGTGTCACTGGTAGGCATTGTCATTGCCATGCTTATCATGAACGTGCCGCTGGCATTGCTTTCTTTCACTGTTTTGCCGATCATGATTATCATTGCCGCCTTCTGGCAACGGCACGCGCAACGTTCGTTTAGACGGACACGAGCGGCGATCTCGGTTGTCAACGCCACCTTGCAGGAAAACATTTCTGGCATGCGCGTGATTCAAAGCCTCGTACGCGAAGATCGCAACAGCGCGGAATTCGATGAACTGAACGCCTACAACCGTGACACCAATATGGAGGCTAGCCGAGTGGCGGCTCTCATTCTGCCACTGGTTGAGGTGGTGGCGGCGATGGCTATCGCGATCACCGTGCTCTACGGTGGCGTGCTGGTTTCACAAGGGTCGCTGAAGGTGGGCGTGCTGGTGGCATTCACGCTTTACATCAACCGTTTCTTTGACCCAATACGCGAAATTAGCCAACAATATGCGCAACTGCAACGGGCGGGTGTTGCCGCCGAACGCATCTTCCAGATATTGGAGGTCAAAGTCGATATCAAGGATGCGCCCGACGCTGAAGCGTTACCACAGATACAGGGCGAGGCGGAGTTTCGCCATGTCACCTTTGGCTATAGTGCGGAGTCGCCAGTGTTACGCGATCTGAATCTGCACATTCAAGTGGGTCAGACGGTGGCAATCGTTGGGCCAACGGGCGCGGGGAAAAGCACTATCGCGGGTCTGCTCGCCCGCTTTTATGATGTGCAGCAAGGCGCGGTCTTGATTGATGGGCACGACGTACGCGAGGTGACGCAGCATTCTTTACGCAGCCAGATTGGTGTCGTGCTACAGGAGCCGTTTCTGTTTACCGGCACGATTCGGGATAACATTCGCTATGGGCGACTGAACGCGACCGATCAGGAGGTAGAGGATGCTGCGAAGGCGGTGGGGGCGCACGAGCTGATTATGCATCTGCCACAAGGCTATGATACGCCCATCCGCGAACGTGGACGCAACCTGAGTGTGGGGCAACGCCAACTGATTTCGTTCGCACGTGCGCTGCTGGCCGATCCACGCATTCTGATTCTCGATGAGGCCACGGCCAACATTGATACCTTTACAGAGATGCTGGTTCAGCAAGGATTGCGACGGCTGCTCTATGGCCGTACAGCCCTCGTGATCGCCCATCGTCTCTCTACGATCAAGTATGCGGATAGCATTGTGGTACTCCAGGCCGGACGCATCGTGGAGCAGGGTACGCATGATGAGCTACTGCAAAAGAATGGTATCTATGCCTCGCTGTACGCGATGGGTTTTCGCCACACCGCATAGTAGGGATGTCCCTTGTGGGGACGCGGATGCCCACGAGGGACATCCCTACTACAGGGGTAGGGTCACGGAGAAGGTGGAGCCCTTACCTTCGGCACTCTCGACGGTAATGGTTCCACTGTGACGTTGAATGATTTCGTGTACGATATAGAGGCCAATGCCCAGGCCAGGGAAGGTTTTATCTTTTGAGCCACTCACGCGATAAAAGCGTTCAAAGAGTCGCTGCTGATGCTTAGGGTCGATACCAATGCCATAGTCGCGTATCTTGATAATTACGGTGTCTGCGGTTGCCACGATCTGCACATCCACCTGTTTGGCCTGCGGCGAGTACTTGATGGCATTGTTTAGCAGGTTTACAAACACCTGATTGAGCCGTTCGCTATCTCCCGTGATGTGCTCATGAGAGGCACCTGCAAGGATAATCGTGTGTGTGCTGCTGGTATGCTGCACCATCTCCACAACGTCATGTAGTAAGGTGTCGATATCGACGCTTTCTTCGGCGTAATCCAGTTTGCCTGCATGCACTTTTGTGACATCGAGTAGGTCTTGAATAAGATTGTTGATGCGGTCGAGTTGGGCATCCATACGCGTGAGGTACATTTTCGGCTCTGGCGCTGAGTCATTTTCCAATTTTAGGAGCAAGAGTTCGGTGTATGCCTTAAGTGTGGTGATCGGGGTTTTGAGCTCGTGACTTGCCATACCGATAAACTCGTCTTTGCGTTGCTCCTGCTCCTTGAAAAGCGTGATGTTATGCATTACATTAAGGACAAGGAGCGGCTGCCGTTGCTCGTCACGAATGGCGGTCGATTGAATAACCACCCAATGCACCTCTTTTGTCTGTCTGTGTACGCCTCTGATCGTCACCTGTGGATGTTCTTCGCCCGCAATTGCTCTGCGACCAGGGAGGTCACGTAGAGAAAAGGGATTTCCTTGCTCATCTGTCAGCTCAAAGCGCTGTGTATATTCTAGCGGGGGAGCCACCAGCAATTCTTCTACTGAATGGTACCCCAATGCCAGTGCTGCCGCGTGATTAGCATACACCATCTTGCCGCTCGTATCTTGCACGGTGATGCCGTCTGAGATATGTTTGAGAATCGCTTCGAGCTGGCTTTTGGATTGCTGGAGTTCTCCTTCCACGGCTTTTCGCTGTGAAATATCGCGAAATGTGACAACAATAGACGCGACATCGGGGTTATATAAAAGATTGATGCTGTTACCCTCAAACCACTTCCATGTTCCGTCTTTATGACGTAAACGATATTCTCCACCAGCACTGTGATCGGGGATAGCGATGATATCTTGCAAAGCTTGCTGCAACTCGGGCAAATCGTCAGAAGGAGTTGTTCAGGAGTAAAGCCAAGCTGAGACGTGATGGAAGGACTAATATAGGAAAGAAAGCCCGCGCCATTCAGCAACACAAAGATATCTGAACTCTTTTCCACGAGGGTACGAAACAGCCGCTCGCTGAATCTGATCCCTTCCACAGGTTGCTGCTTATATTGTTCTGTAGAACTGTTCCCTGTATTCACAGTCAAAGGTACCCCCAACCACGTTATCATAAACATGTAGTTCTACCACTATAGCATGTTTTCTGCACTACTACAATGAAATATTACCTTTTCTAAGTGCAGAAACAGCACCACAGCCTTGCTGATACCAAGTGGTATCAGCAAGGCTGTGGTGCTATATCATGTCTCTAGCGGCCAGTGAAATTTGGTTTGCGCTTCTCGATGTAGGCGGCAATACCTTCTTTGGCATCCTCACTCTGGAAGAGCAGTTGTTGCAATTCGCGCTCGATTGCCAGGCTCTCAGAGAATGGGACCTCTGGGCCAGACTGCACCGCACGCTTGATGCGACCAACGGCTTTGGATGCTTTGTTGGGCGGGCAGAAGCTCTGGGCGAAGGCCATCACTTGCTCCCAGTAGTTCTCAGATTCGTAAATGTAGTTGATAAGACCCAGTTCCTGCGCCTCTTCAAAGCTCAGTAGCTTGCCCTCGACCATCAATTCGATAGCCTTATTCTTGGGCAGAGCACGAGCGAGCCGCTGGGTGCCACCGGTGCCAGGGAGCACACCAAGATTGACCTCTGGCAGTCCAACCCTGCCGCCGCCTTTGCGTGCAATACGCAGGTCACAGGCCATGGCGATCTCTAAACCGCCACCAACGGTGTGTCCATTGAGGGCCGCAATTACCAGTTTGGGCGTTTGTTCCAGGCGTATCAATGTCTCGTTTGCATGCAAGCAAAAGTAGTATTTGAAGCCAGGGGTGACGGAGTTGAGCATGCTAATCTCGGCACCGGCACTGAAGAACTTGTCGCCCGAGCCACGCAACAAGATGACATACACGTCATCATCGAAACGTGCCCGCAAAATAGCTGCGTCAAGCTGGCTCATCATCTCGTAGCTATAGGTGTTCGCAGGTGGATTGGTAAGCTCAATGACGGCAACGCCCTCAGTTGCGGTATAGTTGACCAGGGTTCGTTCACTTGTCGTGGTCATGATTCTGTTTCCTTTCATTAGCTAAGGCCGAATTGATCACGTCGTCGTCCTTGACGTGCTCAAAGGGGGTATGGCAACTCGTGCAATAGTATTCTACGGTAAGCAACTGCGGGCCGAACAGCGCAGATAACTCGGTGTTGGTCGAGCCGCAGTAGGGGCAGGTAACGACTAGATTGGCGGTTGTTTCGCCGTGATGTTCCATGATGCTTGGTCCTCTACACGCTTACACACTTAAACGCCTCGCCACAGCGTTCCATTGCGCCCAGGGCAGCGATTGTGTCAACTCCCACTGCTTTGTTGCGGCGTTGAAGGAGACGGGCATCTCTATTTCCAGACTGCTCAAGGTTGGCATGATTTTTTGCAAATAGCGGACACGCAGTTCGTCAGGGGTCGCGTCGATAATGCCTTCATTGTACAATCGTAGCATGGTGGGGTCGTCATTGAGGCCAAACCAGCACAACGTCTCATTCCAGAGGGAGGTGAGGGCGGCAACAAGGGCGGCACGCACGGCACCGCCTGGTTTGCTTAAGCGGCGAACCCATGCTTCGCCATAGACACTATGAATCTGTTCCTCCTGCACGATTTTGCGGGCACGCTGACGTAGCGGCTCGTAGCTTGAATTCTGCGCGGCTTCAAAAAAGGTCGTCAGGGCGGTATCAAACAAGAAGTTTGTCGCCACGAACTCAGACCAGCCGCTGAAATCCTTGTCCAGGAAGGCAAGATGATAGTGCAGTGTGCGCGTCATTGGCTCAATCTGAGCAGGGTCCGCTTCGGCTTGCACAAAGTCCTCAAGCAAGGGGTAGAGCGTGCGGGCGTGTCCCAACTCATCCTGTGTCATGGCGGCGGCGGCCACGGCTGCTTCTAACGCGGGTGCTCCATTACTCCAGTAGGCGTAACGTCGCCCGACAGCCTGTTTGTTGTCCGCCAGCGATGACAGGATGGCAAATAGGGCCGCGTTATCTAATAGTGTACTGTTCATATGATTGTCCTTCGCGTGTGATTGGCAGCAGCGAAGCGCGCTGCACGCGCCCGTAGGCTACCTTGCCGACCACCTGAGCGAAGCTAGACGCGAGAGCGTCGTTGGTGGTCGGAATAATGAGTAGCGAGATTTATCGCGCCCTCGTACCCGTTCGCGAATCGCATGCCAAACAGGGCGTTACGAGGCGATGACGGTGACGATGGTTGAGCGTGGCACGAGCACCATTTCGATCCAGCTAAATTCGTCGTAGATGCTGCGGGCGTAGACTTTTGCTAGTTCGACATCGTCGGCCATAACGTTGCCAATCTCGTATAACGGCTCTTCATATTTGCGACGTGCATAGACTTGCCAGACAGCGTGTTCGTTGAGAGCTTCACGTCGTGTCGGGGTCTTTGGTGTATTCGTGGTGATTGTATTCATGCCGAAACTCCCCAGCTGCGCATTATTTCAATGCCTTCCTCTGAGAGCCGTGCCTTGGTCCAGACAGGACTCCAGACAATCTCGATATTGACGGCTGTGACGCTCGGCTCCTGTAGCAGGCGCGCGCGAATGTCATCCATGATGAAATCCATCGCGGGACAGCCCATGGCGGTAAAGGTAAGCTTGAGATCAACAATTCCTTCGTGCGCGGTCAAAGCAACGATCAGCCCCATATCCACCACACTAATCGGAAGTTCAGGATCGAACACGTCTCGCAAGGCATCCCATAAGGCGGGACAGGATACGTCTTGCGATGCATGCGTTTCTAAGGATGGATAGGTGGTTGTCATGCCTCTTGCTCCAACAGGCGCAGCATGTCACGTTTGCCACGCTGGATCATGTTGACAAACTCTTCGTTTTTGGGGCCACGCGCCTTCCAACGCTTCATCACATCATCCCAGTTACACTGACCATCCCAATGCTTCGCCTGGGCGTCAAAGTGCGCGGGAAAGGCACCATCGACAAGATACTTTTT
Source organism: Ktedonobacterales bacterium (assembly GCA_038199755.1). GTDB lineage: Bacteria > Chloroflexota > Ktedonobacteria > Ktedonobacterales > Ktedonobacteraceae > JBBPYR01. The sequence continues at coordinate 6,378 of JBBPYR010000268.1, forward strand.
CTGCTCTTCATCATAGTGCGCGGGAATTTTGAGGTGCAGTTCATTACACAGCGGTACGGCGGTAGACATCCAGATTTGCCGTAGTTCGTCGTTGCTATGGCCTTTGAAGCCATAGTCAAGCTGTTCGCCGTGCTTTTTCATGGTGTCGGGCAAGCCAAACCACTCGACGGTCAGCAAGAACATCCAATCTACCGCTCGTTGCAGTTCTTCGTGGCCACTCGCTGTCTGGTTGAGTTTGCGCATACCTTGCTCACCGTGGCGCAGGTGGAATGTCTCTTCTTTATCAACCTTGACCAAGGCACGCTTCCAGGGACCGAAGGTGGTGCTTTGATAGATATCGCCGAGGAGGGTATAGCCTGCACGATCATAGAAGGCGTTCGCCACGACCAGTTCGGCCCAGCTATCCAGTGGAATATCGAAGGCATAAGGATATTTGAAACTACGAGGTTCGCGCTCAAAAATTAACGCTTCAGTATCGACACCGAGATCACGCATCAGGCGGTACGCGATATGGGCATGGGACAGCTCATCTTGAATGATGGACATAGCCGAGCCAAAGTTGTTCAGCGTGGGCGCGTGTATGGCAGCGTGATAGTATGCAGGCGCACTAATCAGTTCGGTGTCTGCCGAGACGGTAAGGATACGCTTCATCCCTTCCAGATAGATGGGACTCATGTGATCAACCGACTCAATGAGTTGCCCCCTGCGAATGCGCCCAAGCAGGGCTTCTTCACTTTGCAGGGGAATGGAAGCAATCATTAATCATCCTCCTCTTATTTGGTAAGATGGGACGTATGGACGAGGTGTCCGCTACTGGTGTACTTAGCCAGAAATATGTGTGTACAAATCACTATTTTTGAACAGTTGGTAGAATTATAACCAACCTCTATCCAAAAGTCAAGGGCATCGTGAGCACAATGTGACATGCAAACAAGCGCAGATTGACAGACAGCCCCTTTTACGTTATTATTTATTCTAACGAATGGTAGAATTTTCCGGCAACTGTAGGGGCGAGATTATGGGCATTAATGAATTAACATGGTAATCATGGAAACCCATCCGTAGGGGCCAGCTTTAGCGCGCCCCATGGCGATTTATCGCCAGTGATCCGCCGAATCTCGCCTGATAAATCAGGCCGTGGACGCGCTAAAGCTGGTCCCTACGGATACCTACAGCATTATCATGTCTTGTATGGACGTAGGAGCAAAAAGTGGCGCAGGTTCTTAAAAAAGCAAATGGCAAACAGGAAACGGGAAAACGGGTGCGTCTGACGCAGAAGGCGATTGTCGCTGCTGCCGCCGAACTTTTTGCACGCGAAGGTTTTGGGGCAACCAGCCTTGATGATATTGCTGAAAAGCTGGGGGCCACTAAGGGGGCGTTATATTATCACATTAAGAACAAAGAGGAAATTCTCCGTCTCATTTTTCTGACCGTGTTGACGGCAAGCGAGGAGCCACTCCGTCATATTGTCGAGGCCAACGATCCGCCACAAGAGAAGTTACGCAAGGCGATTGAGCATCATGTGGCGGTGGCGGCAGATCGTTCGCCCTCGATGACGGTGTTTTATCGTGAGCAGCCGCACCTGACCGGCCCATTCGCGAAAGAAATTCTCTTGCGCAAGAAAGCCTACGAACACTATATCGAACGCATTATTGAGGAAGGGCAGGCGGCAGGTTTGTTTCAGCCTGAACTCGACTCCAAAATTATCGCGTTCGGTCTGCTGGGTATGTGCAACTGGCTCTCACAATGGTACAAGGCAAACGGGCAATATCCCCATCAGGATATTGCCGCGATGTTTATGACCATGGTTGGGCAGGGCCTGTACCTTCCCACGGTAAACGGCCTGTAGGGGCGACATTCATGCCGCCCTCATCCCCGTTAGGCCCGAGGGCGTCATGAATGTCGCCCCTACGGATGAGGTTAGTCGTAGGCAGGGGGGCGATGGTAGCCGCCGAATTGCTGGGCGACGAGCGCGGCGAAACGTATTGGGGTGCGATCCTCCAGATAGGGGCCGATAGCTTGTAGCCCGATTGGGAGGCCAGAACGGGTCAGGCCAACGGGGAAGGCGGTGGCGGGTTGCCCGCAGAGCGTGGCGATGCTAGCATACGCACTTTGCCGAGCGTAGAGGACGCTTTGACCGTTGATCTCTAGCCGCCGTTGGAACCAGGAGCCAGTGGTATGGGGAAAGGCAGGCACGATGTTGACGGGCGTCAGTAGCACATCCCACTCGCAGAAGAAGGCGCGCCACGCTTCACGGTAGAGTTCGCGCCGTGCATGCCAAGCAATGTAGTCGGAGGCACTGGCCTGCATGCCCTCGGCACTGGCGGTCATGAATTCGTCATCTTGGGCGCGATACTCGGCTGCATTCTGCGCGAGTGCCTCTTTTGAACGCCCAACATTCATGGTGACAAAGAGCAGCTTGAGGTACAGACTATAATAGGGCCGCAGGTCGTTCAAGCCTTCCGGTGTAACTTCCTCCACTTTCACACCACTGCGCGTCAGTCCTGCTACTAGTTGCTGCTGGGCTGACATGATCTCGGCATCGACTGGCAGCCAGGGCAATGTGGGCAGGACCGCGACACGAAATTCCGCCAGGCGTTCGTGCCGGGCGGCGGGGATGTGTAGTTGCCACGCGGCATCTTCGCCGCTATCGGGGCCAGCCATGACATCAAAGGCAAGTTCCAGGTCATGGGCTGTGCGCGCCAACGGGCCTTGTACGGCCATTGCGCTTGCGGCGTTGGGCAAGGGAGAGCCGGGGAAGTGTCCACTACGTGGTAGCGCGGTCTCGCTGGGTTTATACCCATAGACGCCACAAAAGGCCGAGGGGATGCGAATGGAGCCGCCGATGTCGCTGCCCACTTCCAGGGGTGTCAGGCCGGCTGCGACCGCTGCGGCACCACCACCTGTGCTACCGCCGGGTGTACGGGTGAGGTCCCAGGGGTTATTGGTACATCCATAAATGGGGTTGTCTGCCTGCCAATCGCTGGTGAAGGTGGAAATATTGGTCTTGCCCATGAGAACCGCACCGGCGGCACGAACGCGCTCGACGGTCCGTGCGTCCTTTTCTGGCCGCCTTCGCGCAAACATTGGCGCGCCCGCCGTTGCTGGCAATCCCTTGACATCAACGGCTTCCTTGATGGTCATGGGCAATCCCAGTAACGCGCCATGCTCACTTTGCCCCTGCCGCGCTCGCTGCTCATCGGCATTGATCGCGCTCTGCCGAGCCGCCTCTTCGTCGAGCACCACGATAGCGTTGAGCGTTGGGTTATAGCGGCGAATGCGCTGCAGATGTAGTTCTAGCAGTTCGACCGCTGATATGCGCCGCTCAGCGAGGGCCACCAGCATGTCAGTCGCCGAGGCGAAGGCGTCTATTGTTTCGGCTTGGTGTGTCTGGTCTTGGGTGCTCATGTATCCTCTTTCTGCTGCAGTGAAATTACCCTTTTCCCTCGTGGGCATCCATTACTAAGGATAGTATACAACCTTCTTTTGTGACCAACACGTGATAAGGACACCACACTTGTGCATCAATTGTGATATCTCGCTCCTATACTAGCGTGTAGTGAGAAACTCACCTCCCAAAACACACCCTCCATATTGAGCGTTTTGTAGTGTGTCTCATAGCATAGAAAGCACTGTTACTGAAGGCATTGTGTGCCAAACCAGAGGAGAAACGAGACATGAAAGCGGCTATCGTTCACGAGTTTAAAGCTCCCTTGAAAATTGAAGAAATCGCCAAGCCACAACCGGGACATGGGGAGATTGTGGTGAGGATAGAGGCATCGGGTTTGTGCCACACAGATATCCATGCCGCGCACGGCGACTGGCCAGTCAAACCCAAACTGCCCTTTATTCCAGGCCATGAGGGGGTGGGCACCGTCGCCATGATTGGCGCGGGCGTCACAGAAGTGAAAGAAGGGGATCGCGTCACCATTCCCTGGCTCGGCTACGCGTGTGGCAGCTGTGAATATTGTCTCACTGGCTGGGAAACACTATGTGAGCAGCAGCTCAATACGGGCTACGCCATAGATGGCGGCTATGCTGAGTACACAAAAGCGTTTGCAAAATATGTAGGCAAGGTACCAACGAAGGTCAATTCTTTCGATGCGGCACCGCTCACCTGCGCTGGTGTCACCACCTATAAGGCAGTCAAGGTAAGCGGCGCACGGTCGTCCGACCTCGTTGCGATCTTCGGCATTGGCGGTCTGGGGCATCTGGCGTTGCAATATGCCAAGATTGCCGGGTCCGCAGTCGTAGCAGTGGACCTGACCGATGAAAAATTGAAGATGGCAAAGGAACTCGGAGCCGACTTCACGGTGAACGGAAAAAATGAGGACCCAGTCGCGGCCATCAAAAAGCTAGGTGGAGCCGATGTTGCAATCTGCCTGGCAGTCTCGCCGCGTGCATTCGAGCAGGCATTCCGGTCACTCAGACGCGGTGGCACACTCGTTTTTGTCGCCTTGCCCGCCGACAACTTTATGCAGCTACCGATTTTCGAGACGGTTCTCAACGGCATCAAGATCGTTGGCTCCATCGTGGGCACTCGCATTGATCTGGCCGAGGTGTTTGAACTACACGCGGCTGGCAAAACGCACGTCACCTACGAAAAGCGCAAACTCGAAGACGTGAACAAGGGGTTCGAAGAACTCGAGCAGGGACGCGTATCGGGTCGCCTCGTCTTTGACATGCTGTAGATAATCCGCGAGTCTTCTTCATCGCACGCGCATCATGGACTGTTTCTATTGAAACAGTCCATGATGCGCGTGCGTGTAATACGTACTAATTTGTTTTGAGAGGAAAGAGGATTCATTGATGAACTCAACAGAGACATTGGAGAACTCATATATACTAGTACTTCAGAGTGTCGAGAACCTTGAGCCAGTAGAGTGGGACATTCAGAATGTGTGCGGCACGTGGTCGGTGAAAGATGTGATGGCGCATCTCACCTTTTATCAACATGTGCTGGCAGATGCGTTTCATAGTGTGCTTGACCAAGAGCCTACGCCCTATCTAGCGAAATGGCTAAGTACGAACCAGGACGAGTTGAATGTGGCAGAGGTCGAGGCGCAGGGTGGAAAAACGGCACAGCAGATATTGCAAGAGTTTGATGAGACACAGGCGGAAACAGTATCGCTACTCAAGCAGGTACCAGCGGATGCACTTACTCAAAAGGGCAGGCTAGCGAGCCATGGGCAAGCGTGGGCTGAGCGAACATTAAACGATCTTGTGACGGGCATTACCGCCCATGCGCGTCGGCATTGTGAGCAGATTCAAGCGTTCCGCGCACAACGCCACGCGTAGGGGCAGAGGGCCAGGTTATTTCGTGTTGAAGGCGGTTTGTAGTGCGCGCACGCTTTCAGCCACAGCCTCTTGGCTCTTTGTAAGAATCGCCTCCATGCTGAAAAAACCATGAATCATGCCATCGTAGCGGCTGACCGTGGTGGGGACACCCGCCTCTTGCAGCCGTTGTCCATACCGTTCGCCTTCGTCCCGCAGCGGATCATATTCGGCGGTGATGAC
>JBBPYR010000269.1:0-38889 GCA_038199755.1 Ktedonobacterales bacterium
AGCGCGTCCGTACCCGTTGAGAAGCGATTCGCCAACGGGTACGGGACGCGCTCAAGCTGGTCCCTACAAATGCCTACGGCATGCTGTTTTATTGCTAGGTTATTTTGTTGACCAGCTTTATGAGATGTACTGGTTGAAGGTGTTGAGGGCCTTCATATAATTGGCGCGCTCGTAGGCGGCGGGGTCGGCTACGGCCCGTTGGCTCATGCTGCCGCGCATCTGCTGAATCGAGGCGTATTCATGTATCTCCATCCATTCTTGCAGGTCGTTCAAAATGTGCATGATGCGACCAGGGCCGTTATGCAGCAGGGTTGAGGCCATCATGGCCACGTTTGCCCCGGCCATCATCGCCTTCAAGACATCTTCAGCGGTATGTACGCCGCTGGTCAGGGCAAAATCGGCGGCGATACGTCCGTAGAGGATGGCAATCCAGCGCAGCGGAAGGCGTAGGTCGTGCGAGGTGCTCAGATCTAAATTGGGCACAACCTCCATCTCTTCCAGATCGAAGTCTGGCTGGTAGAAGCGATTGAAGAGCACTAGACCATCCGCTCCGGCCTCGGCAAAACGGCGGGCAATGTGTGGGAGCGAGGTGAAAAATGGGCTGAGCTTCACCGCGAGGGGCAGCTTGACCTGCGCACGCACGTCGCGCACCAGTTGGATATACCTGTCTTCCAATTCGGCGGCACTGAGATGAATATCGGTGGGCAAGGCATAAATATTCAATTCGAGGGCATCGGCTCCTGCCTGTTCGATGCCGTGAGCATATTCCAGCCACCCCCCCGACGAGACACCGTTGAGGCTGCCAATCACCGGAATATCGACGGATTGCTTGATACGCTGCAGGTGTTCCAGATACGGCTCCGGTCCCATCATAGTATATTCCAGATCAGGGAAGTAGGTCAGCGACTCAGCGAAGGTATTGGTGCCACGCTCAAGATAAAAGTCCAGTTCGCGGCTATCGTGCGTGATCTGCTCCTCAAACAATGAATACATGACGATGGCAGAGGCTCCGGCATCCTCCAGACGCCGCACCGACTCTAGCTTTTTGGAAAGTGGCGATGCTGATGCCACCAGTGGATTTTTTAGTTGCAGGCCCAGATAGGTGGTTGTGATATCGAGAACCATAGTTTGCCTGTACCTTTCTTCGTGTCTTCTCTTGCTGCGACTGGGGCGGAAAACATGCCTGCCCCAGTGCTGCGACTGCTCTTCTCCGCGCGGCTTAGAGCAATTGTCCATCGCCTTCGGCCAAGTGTTTGTACTCGCCCCAGCGTTCTTGTATATCTTGTTTGGCCTCCGTCATCAACTCCTCAGCTCGGACCTCATTGCTTTGTAGGAGCATACGATAGCGCGTCTCGTTATAGGCATACTTCTCAAAGGCAATCGTTGGTTCTTTCGAGTCGAGCACGAGCGGATTCTTGCCCTCTTCATGTAAGGCGGGATTAAAGCGATACAGGGGCCAGTAGCCTGATTGCACCGCTAGCTTCTGCTGCTCCATACCCTTACTCATGTCAATACCATGTGCGATACAATGGCTATAGGCAATAATCAAGGATGGCCCATCGTAGGCTTCAGCCTCGGTGAAGGCTTTAAGGGTTTGCTGATCGTTAGCACCCATCGCTACCCGTGCGACATACACGCTACCATAGGCCATCGCCAGCATGCCCAGGTCTTTCTTGGCCGTACTCTTGCCACGGGCAGCAAACTTCGCAACGGCAGCGCGTGGCGTGGACTTCGATGCCTGACCACCCGTATTGGAGTAGACCTCGGTATCGAGCACCAGGATATTGATGTTGCGACCCGTGGCCAGCACGTGATCGAGGCCACCAAAGCCAATGTCATAGGCCCAACCATCGCCACCGATAATCCAGACGCTCTTTTTCAGGAGGGCATCGGCCACGCTCAAGAGGTTTTGCACCGACTCACTCGTGCTACCTGACTGCTGTAGGCGTTGCTTGAGGATGGTAATCAGTTCGCGCTGTGCTTGAAGGCCACGCCTCGTGGTTTGATTGGCATTGAGCAAGGCCTGCACCAACTCGTCGCCGACAAGAGGAGCATTTATAAGGAGGAGTTCGCGGGCGAATTCTTCTTGCTTGTCCAGGGTCAGGCGCATGCCCAGACCAAACTCGGCATTGTCCTCGAAGAGTGAATTGGACCAGGCGGGGCCGCGCCCTTCATTATTGAAGGTCCAGGGTGTGGTGGGCAGGTTGCCGCCATAGATGGATGAACAGCCAGTGGCGTTGGCTACCAGCATGCGATCACCAAAGAGTTGCGTTGCCAGTTTGATGTATGGCGTTTCGCCACAGCCGGAACAGGCACCGGAGAACTCGAACAGGGGCTGCAACAACTGGGTATCCTTGATGGCAGCCATGTTGAGCGAGGTCGCATCAACCTCTGGCAGGGAAAGGAAGAATTCCCAGTTGGCTTTTTCGCGCTCACGCACTGGTAGCTGCTCGATCATGTTAATGGCCTTGCGTCCAGTTTGGTGCTTGTCTTTGACAGGACACGCCTCCACACACAGCTGGCAGCCTGTGCAATCCTCTGGCGAGACCTGCAAGGTGTACTTCATGTTGGGAAACTCTTTGAAATGGGCATCCGTGGCCAGGAAGGACTCTGGTGCTCCTGTCAGTTTGGCGGGTTCGTAGACCTTCTCGCGAATGACCGCATGTGGGCAGACCATGACGCATTTGCCACATTGAATACACAGGTCGAGGTCCCAAGCTGGTATTTCGAGGGCGATGTTGCGTTTCTCCCAGCGGGCCGTACCTGATGGATAGGTGCCATCAACGGGCAAGGCACTGACGGGCAGGCTATCACCATTTCCAGCGATCATCGGACCCAAGACATCGCGCACAAAGGCGGGTGCCTCTGCTGGCACAGGAGGGCGGCGCGTCAGCATGGCAAGCATGACAGGAGTGGTGTGTGCTGTCGCGGCACCCGCTCCAACAAGCACGCCATTTTCGCTGGCGGTGCCGACCGCAGCTGCGACCGGGATGGGAATGGTCACTTCATGCAAGTTTTTCAGTGTTTCATCGACGGCAAGATAGTTGCGCTGCACGACCGCTTCACCGCGCTTGCCATACGTCTTTTGAATGCTGTGCTTGATCTGTACAATCGCTTCGTCTTTCGGCATGATGCCGCTAATGGCGAAGAAGCAGGTCTGCATGACCGTATTGATGCGATTGCCCATGCCGATATCGCTGGCAACCTTATGGGCATTGATGACATAGAAGTGCAGGTGCTTGTCCAGAATGGCCGACTGCACCTCTATGGGCAGGTGCTTCCACACGGTATCGGGTCCATACATACTGTCGAGCAGGAAGGTACCGCCCTCTTTGGCATATTTGAGCACATCGAAGCGTTCTAGCAAGGTAAATTGATGGCAGGCCACGAAATTAGCCTGATGGGTGCCGATCTGATAGGGTGCGTGAATGGGGCGCGAGCCGAAGCGCAAGTGAGAGATGGTGACGGAGCCTGATTTTTTGGAGTCGTACACAAAATAGCCTTGTGCATAGTTCTCCGTCTCCTCGCCGATAATCTTGATGGAGTTTTTATTGGCTCCCACCGTGCCATCTGAGCCCAGACCCCAGAAGATGCATTGCACGGTTTCCTTGTTTTCAATGCTGAAGGTAGGGTCGTAATCGAGGCTGGTATGGGTCACGTCATCATTGATGCCGACGGTAAAGTGTTGTTTTGGCCGCGCCTTGCTCATCTCATCGAAGATGCCCTTGACCATCGCGGGCGTAAACTCTTTGGAGGAGAGACCATAACGGCCACCAATGATGTGTGGCAAGGGGCGTCCTGTGGTGCTGGCCCATTCCTCGGCGATGGCAGCGGTGACATCCAGGTTAAGCGGCTCACCCGTGCTGCCTGGCTCTTTCGTGCGATCTAACACGGCAACAACTTGTGTACTGGCAGGGAGGGCACGCAAGAAATGTGCTATTGAGAAGGGGCGGTACAAATGAACTTTGACCAGTCCCACTTTCTCTCCCTGCGCACAGAGGAAATCGACGGTGGTCTGGGCCGTCTCCGCGCCAGAACCCATCGCCACGATCACGCGCTCAGCATCGGGCGCACCGACATAATCAAAGAGGGAATAGTGTCGGCCCGTGCGCTCGGCGAAGCGATCCATAGTGGACTGGACAATGGCAGGACACGCCTGATAGTAGGGGTTGACGCTTTCACGAGCCTGAAAGAAGGTGTCCGGGTTGTGGGCGGTGCCACGAATGAAGGGGTGTTCGGGCGAGAGCGCACGATTGCGATGCTGTTGCACGAGGGTATCATCAATCATGAAGCGTACATCTTCACGACTCAGCTGATCAATTTTGTTGATTTCGTGTGAGGTACGAAAGCCATCAAAAAAATGGAGAAAGGGGATGCGTGCTTGCAAGGTTGCGGAATGGGCGATTAGGGCCATGTCCTGTGCTTCCTGCACCGAGTTTGAAGCAAGGAGAGCAAAGCCAGTGGTACGCGTCGCCATCACGTCCGCGTGATCGCCAAAAATAGAGAGTGCTTGTGTGGCGAGTGAACGTGCCGCGACATGAAAAACGACGGGCGTCAGTTCGCCCGCGATCTTAAACATATTAGGGAGCATCAAAAGCAAGCCCTGTGAGGCTGTAAACGTGGTTGCGAGCGCACCCGTTTGCAACGCACCATGAATGGCTCCGGCTGCTCCCCCTTCTGATTGCATCTCCATAACGTGTGGTGTGGTGCCCCACAGATTGGTTCGCCCCGTGGCAGACCAAGCATCGGCCAGTTCGCCCATTGTGGTCGAGGGGGTGATGGGATAAATAGCGATGACCTCACTCAGCATGTGAGCAATGGTTGCTACTGCATCATTCCCCTCCACTGTTGCCCAGTTTTGTATCATGGTATGCCTCCTGTATTTCCAGTTCTTCTTTATGCCACCCCGCCACCCTTCCTAGCGGGAAAGATTTCCCACTAGGAAGGGTGGTTTCCCCTCTCCCACTCTCCTCTAGCAAGGATAGAATGCTGGTATCACAGGAGGCTCACTGCAAAGATGAGGCGTATCACGTTTTGGTCACGAAGCTTGCATCAGTTGCTAGTCCGTCCACACCCAGTCGCGCACCTCTGGCATATCTTCGAGATTTGCCCGTACGTAACTGTGATGCTTCGAGAGCAGATCATTGCATTCAGCAATCAGAGGTGCCGTGAGGCCATGAACACGTGTGGCACGGCGCATCGCCTCGATACAGAGTTGATAACGGCTCATGCCATTCAGCACAACCATATCAAAGGGGGTGGTCGTGGTTCCCTCTTCGTTAAAGCCGCGCACATGGAACCGTGGTGTATTGGGGCGTCCATGGACGATTTCGTGAATAGCGCGGGCATAGCCATGGAAGGCAAACACGACTGGCTTGTCAGCCGTGAAATGCTCAATGAACGTGGCATCATCAATGCCATGAGGATGGAAGAAGGGCTGATAGAGCGTCATCAGATCAACCACGTTGACGACACGCACCTTGAGTTCTGGAATATGGTGACGCAACCACCATGCAGCGGCCACGGTTTCCAATGTCGGAATATCACCCGCACAGGCCATGACCACGTCTGGCTCAATTTGATCGTCGTTACTAGCCCAATGCCAGGTGGAGAGGCCACGTGTGCAGTGCTCAACCGCATCTTGCATGGATAGCCATTGCAGTTGAGGCTGCTTATCAATCACGATCAGGTTGACATAATCACGACTGCGGAAACAATGGTCGGCCACGGAGAGCAGGCAGTTGGCGTCTGGCGGCAAATAGATGCGTGCGATGGTGCCTTTCTTGGAGAGCACGGTATCGATCAAGCCAGGCCCTTGATGGCTGAAGCCATTGTGATCATTGCGCCAACAGGTGGAGGTCAACAGAATGTTGAGGGAGGCAATCGGTTCGCGCCAGGACAGCTTAATGCCTTCTTCCAGCCACTTCGCATGTTGCACCGTCATCGAGGCAGAGACCAGAGCAAAGGCTTCATAGGTGGCAAACACGCCATGGCGCCCGGTGAGCAGATAGCCTTCGAGCCAGCCATGACACAGGTGCTCGCTCAGCACCTCCATCACACGGCCATCGGGTGAGATGTGATCATCATTTGGCAAAATGTTCTCGACCGAACAGCGATTCTCTACCTCGAACACATTGCCGAGGCGGTTAGAGTTCGTTTCATCGGGGCAAAAGAGCCTGAAATTCTGCTGTTGCGCATTGTTGGTAAACATATCACGCATCATTTTCCCCAATTGGCGCGTTGACTCATGGAGTTCTGTGGCAGGCTTGTTGACGGGAATGGCATACTCGGTGAAGTTGGGCAGATCAAGATCGACCAGAATTTTGCCGCCGTTCGCATTGGGGTTAGCACCCATACGACGATCCCCTCTAGGGGCAAGAGCAGCTAATTCAGGGATCAGTTGACCCTGCTGATTGAAGACATCCTCCGGGTGATAGCTGTGCATCCATTCCTCAAGGATGTGCAGATGGGACGCGTTCCCCCTCACATCTGCCACCGGGACCTGGTGAGCGCGGAAGGTTCCCTCGATTAGTATGCCATCAACCTCACGCGGACCCGTCCAACCCTTTGGGGTACGCAGCACGATGGCGGGCCAGGTGGGACGCTTGCTAAAGCCATGACTACGCGCATCCTCTTGATAGGAGCGTATCTTGGCGTAGCAGACATCTAGGGTCTCGGCAAAGACCTGATGTAGTTCAAAGGGGTCGGTGCCCTCCACAAAATGCACGTCATAGCCATGACCACTGAGCAGCTTGCCAACGGCGTCATCATCTTGCCGGGCCAGCACGGTCGGACCCGATATTTTGTAGCCATTGAGATGCAAGATCGGCAACACGGCACCATCGCGTACCGGGTTGAGAAATTGAATGCTTTTCCAGGCACCCTCAAGCGGTGCGGTCTCGGCCTCACCATCGCCGACGACGGCGGTCACGATCAAATCGGGATTGTCAAAGGCTGCGCCAAAGGCATGTCCTAACACGTAGCCTAACTCGCCGCCTTCATGAATCGAACCGGGAGTTGGCACGCTGACATGGCTTGGAACGCCACCAGGGGTGGAAAATTGCAGAAAAAGACGACGCATGCCATCGACATCTTGCGTGATCTTGGGATAGATTTCGCTATAGGTTCCCTCAAGATAGACGTTCGCGAGCAGGGCCGGGCCACCATGACCGGGGCCAGCCAAGTAGATCATGTTGGCATCGTGCTGTTGAATGAGGCGATTGAGGTGGACGTAGATGAAACTGAGGCCGGGTGAGGTTCCCCAGTGTCCAAGTAAGCGCGGTTTGATATGTTCGGGTCGCAGTGGTTCTCTCAGTAGGGGGTTGTCTCGTAAATATATCTGGCCAACCGTCAGGTAGTTGGCCGCGTTCCAATAACGGTGCATCAAAGACAGATGCGCCTGATCAATACCTGGCATACGTTTCTCCTAAGACTCTCTGGTCGAACGATACTCACATCGTTCTCTTTACCGATCATGTGTTGTCATTTCAATCATATCACACATCAAAAGTCCTGAAATGTCACATAAAAAGGATAGCGAAGCTCTATCACAGAGAGATCACAAAATACCCATAGCCATGTTACAAAGAGATCACAAAGTACTTGCTTGCTGTGATCTCTTCCTGCCTTTTGGAAAACCGACTGGCTGGCGATGCTGCCTGGCATGCTCTAAAGCCGCTTGTTCAATGACATAAATTCCCTTCACAGTGATGCTCCTGACGCGGTTGTTTCTGAGCAAGCTCAACTCTTCTTCTTTGCTAGCCTTTCTTGCGGGTAACACTCCCTGCGCAATCATTTCCTGGACGCGTCGTGTCTTGGCTTTCCCCAATAGCCTCATGCGCACGATATCTGCAACCAACAGTAGCGGTGGTTCAAAGGGCTGTCCATGCTCGTCGAGCAAGACGGCGTTGTTATCTTCATTCTGCTGCATGGGTTCCTCTTTCATTGCGCTTGAACTCGCTCACTCTACAAATATACCGCGTCATGACGCATTTTATAGCATAAAGTATGCGTCATGACGCGGTATATGTCAAGGATGTTGCAAAGCCAATAGTTCTTGTACCACTGCTATGGCTTACTTCGTTTATATGAAAGGACTATACTAGTAGAGGGAGAGATAGCAATGCCTATAGTAGCTTTCACCACGTTCGAGACAAGCAGATTGCGCTTGAGGCACTTTACTAAGGATGACCTTCCGGCATTCATGGCCTATCGCAATGACCCGGCAGTTGCCAAATACCAAAGTTGGGAGAGCATCAGTGAAGCCGAAGCGTGGGCTTTTCTTGAGGAGCAAAAGGCGATACAATTAGGTGTGCCTGGTCAGGGGGTGCAGATTGCCATTGAAAGCAAGGACACAGGAGCACTTGTCGGCGATTGTTACTGCATAATCAATGCATACGATCCTCGACAGGCCGAGATTGGCTATACGTTATCGCAGGCGTATCAGAGACGAGGGTTTGCGACAGAGGCTGTTTCGTTTGTGCTCAACTATGCATTTCTGACGTTTGAGCTCCATCGCGTTATCGCGATTACTGATTGTGAGAACTCAGCATCAGTGGCCCTACTAGAGCGCCTTAAAATGCGACGAGAGGGTCATTTTCTACAGAACGTGTGGTTTAAGGGAAAGTGGGGGGATGAGTATCTGTACGCTATTCTTAGAGAGGAATGGCTGGACCGATATTCATTGCCCTTTTGACGCATTAGGTTGTCCAGAGAAAGTACGAAAGGACCCGCAGATTTATGGATGCAAGTAGAGAAGGAGAACCATCAGCTAAACCTAGCCCCAGCATGGTATCCCACACCACCTTTTTTCGCTACAAGCAGCCGCATCCCCTCAATGCCATCTTCGAGCCGAAAAGCATCGCGGTGATTGGGGCGACGGAAAGAGTAGGTAGCGTCGGGCGTACTTTGCTGTGGAACCTGATCAGCAATCCGTTTGGAGGAACGGTTTTCCCGATCAATCCTAAGCACGGCAGCGTGCTGGGCATCAAAGCGTACCCCCATCTGGCCGCGTTGTCCGAGCAGGTCGATCTCGCGGTCATTGCCACGCCCGTTCAAACGGTGCCGGGGATTATGGCCGAGTGTGTCGCGACGGACGTAAAAGGGGTCATTATCATTTCAGATGGTTTCAAGGAAAGTGGTGTAGCAGGTGTCAAGATGGAGCAGCAAATTCTGGAGCAAGCCCACAAGGGGAAGATGCGCGTCATCGGGACCGACTGTCTTGGCGTGATGAGCCCACAGATTGGCCTCAACGCCACGTATGCCAGCAGCATGGCGCGGCCCGGCAATGTAGGCTTCATCAGCCAGAGCGGTGCTCTTTGCAGCGCAGTGCTGGACTGGAGCCTGACCGAAAATGTTGGCTTCAGTGCCGTCATCTCCACCGGCTCGATGGTGGATGTGGGCTGGGGTGACCTGATTGATTACCTGGGGAGCGACCAGCAAACCACGAGCATTGTCATCTATCTGGAAACTATTGGGGATACGCGGTCATTCCTCTCCGCCGCCAGAGAGGTCGCGCGCATCAAGCCGATCATCATTCTTAAAGCAGGCCACACACAAGCGGCGGCACAGGCGGCGACCACACACACCGGAGTCTTAAGTGGTAGCCATGAAGTTTTCGAAGCAGCTTGCCGCCGCATCGGGGTACTGACCGTCAACCGCCTCGATGAGCTGTTCGCTATGGCCGGAGTGCTTGCCAAGCAGCCGCGCCCACGGGGGCCACGCCTCACCATCTTGACGAATGCGGGTGGCCCTGGCATACTCGCTACCGATGCCTTGTTGAGTTCCGGAGGCGTATTGGCTGAACTGTCACCCCCAACCCTAAGCGCACTAGACCAGGTGCTTCCAGCGCACTGGAGCCATAGCAACCCGGTGGACATTCAAGGCGGAGCCAACCCAGAACGCTACGCCAAAGTAGTTGAGATTGCGGCGCAAGACCCGAACAGTGATGGCTTGCTGGTCATCCTGACCCCGCAAGCGATGACCGACCCAGCCCTCACCGCTGAGAAGTTGAAGCACTACGCCACAACTACTGGCAAACCGATCCTCGCCAGTTGGATGGGTGGGGAGAAAGTGGCTAGCGGCAATATGATTTTGAACCAAGCCAGTATCCCCACATTCCCCTATCCAGACACCGCAGCCCGGGTATTTAGTTATATGTGGCGATACAGTTCCAACCTGCGCAGCTTATACGAAACACCGCTCCCTTCTCTAGAACTCGGCAAAGACGGGCCTGACCATAACTCGGCGGTGAAGCTGATTGAAACTGCCCGTCAGTCGGGTCGGACAATGCTCACCGCGGTTGAATCCATGCAGTTGCTGACCGCCTATGGCATCCCAACAGTGGAGACGCGGGTCGCCAACAACGAGAGCGAGGCCGTCAAGTGCGCCGAGGAGATCGGCTATCCAGTTGTACTCAAGCTCTTTTCTGATACGATCAGCCACAAGACCGATGTGGGCGGCGTGCAGTTACATCTTTCTGGGGAGGAGGCAGTGCGCAGTGCTTACCGCGCCATCGAAGCGACGGTCAGCGACAAAGTCGGTGCCGAACATTTCCAAGGGGTGCTCGTCGAGCCTATGATCTCGCTGGACGGGTACGAACTGATCGTGGGTAGCAGTCTCGACCCACAGTTCGGCCCAGTGCTGCTCTTCGGTTCGGGCGGACAACTCGTGGAAGTTTACCGAGACCACGCCTTGGCCCTGCCACCGCTCACCACCACACTGGCACGACGGATGATGGAACAAACCCGCGTCTTTACCGCCCTGGAAGGGGTGCGTGGACGAGCACCGATTGATCTCGCCGCCCTTGAGCAACTGCTGGTTCGCTTCAGTTACCTAGTAGTAGAGCAACGCCAGATTAAGGAGATCGACATCAATCCGCTGCTCGCCACTGCGGGACGGCTGATCGCCCTCGATGCACGGGTGGTGTTGCACAAACCCGATATGAGCGAGGATGAGCTACCCAAGCTCGCCATTCGCCCCTATCCATTGCAATATGCACGCCCCTGGACGATGAATGGCGGTATCGCGGTCACGCTACGCCCTATCCGCCCAGATGATGAGCCGCTGATGGTCAAGTTTCACGAAACGCTTTCAGATCGTAGTGTCTATTTTCGCTGGCTGCACATGTTGGGGCTTAGCCAACGGGTCGCCCACGAACGACTGATCGGCATCTGCTTTATTGACTATGACCGTGAAATGGCACTCGTCGCCGAGTATCACAATCCACAAACCGAGCAGAATGAGATTATTGGCGTGGGTCGCTTAATCAAAGACCATGGCGAAAACGAGGCAGAGTTTGCCGTTCTCATCAGCGACCAATACCAGCAAAAGGGGTTGGGAGCCGAATTGATGCGGCGGCTGATTCAGGTTGGCCACGACGAAAAATATCTGCGCCTCACCGGTGACATCGATCCCGAAAACCAGGGCATGCAACAGATTTGTCGGCAACTCGGCTTCCGCCTCCAGTATTCGCTGGAAGAGCAATTGATGAAGGCCGTCCTTGTGCTGTGACGCTCATCTGCTTGCGCTTTCGGTTAGCGTTCGTAGGTTGCTGTGAGCCAGGGGTGCCCGAAGATATCACACCCCGCTACGGTACAAGCGACCAGCCGCCAGCGTTGCTCTGTGTGACGTTTCAAGTCGCGTTCATACTTCTGAGCCGATGAACGAAACATGCTGGGTCTGTAACTTTTTACTTCTTGTTGTGTTATAGGTTGTGACATGATTTTTCCTTTTCAGTCGGTGGCATTGTCGCTCGTTAGCGTTGTTGCTCAAGAGAGCGGGCAGACTTATGGCGCGACTTGCTGGTGGGCTTCGACAAGCCAGAGCCAGGTATCGATGTCACGCGAGATCTCGGTGAAGAGAGCAGCACTGTCATCATCCAGCAATTCCGTCGCCTGCCCGATCGCGTAGCGAACATGCTTGCCGAACGAGGCGAGAACGGTTGCAAGGGCCTCGATATGATCGTCCCCGGCAGTGACCTCAAGTGGATACCTGTCGAGCGATGTTCTGCGGGAGACGACATATGCCGTGCCATCGGCACTGCCTCCCAACTGCACAATACGCTCAGCAAGCAGGTCAACATATCCCCCGACACCATAGGCAATCTGGCCGAATAAGGCGCGTAGTGCCAAGAATTGTGGGCCTTTCACGTTCCAGTAGGCTTGCTTGGCCTGAAGCATCAGATCAATGCTATCGACTAGGCGACGATTCAACACCTCGACCAGTTTCGTCCGTTGCTCTTCGGGAAGGCTATTGTGAGTCTTATGCATGATGTATACTTTCTTTTCAAGAAAAGCAAGCTTTTTTGACCATTCTACATGGCTGTTGCAACAGCCCTAGATCATTCTATAGGTTCATCTCTGGTTCTAGTGTACCTGTTGCGCGTGAGAGTTTGCGTGAAAAACGTTTTTGTCAGCACGAAACATGTGCTATATGAAGCGTCGAGGGTGGGCGATACGTATCAATCATGGTGAGCCTCGCGTTACGTGTTATCGTAAAGCCAAAAAGTTCACGATAGACAGGATATTCACTATGCTTGGATCATCAGACAGGGAGAGACTCCATTTTGCCTTGCTTGGCCCGCCGCAGGTATACCACGGCGGTCAGTTGCTGACATCTCCCTCGCGCAAAGCCACGGCCTTGCTACTCTATTTGGCCGTGGAGGAGGGGAAACATTCGCGCAAAACGCTCTCTGAATTATTTTGGCCTGAGAGCGATGCCGCTCACGCACGGGCGACACTACGCACGACCGTGCTTGAGTTACGGGACGTGCTGCTTGAGAACGCGGTCTCGGCAGATAGAACGGGGCTAGACCGCATCCCGCATATGCACATTGATCGTGACACGCTGAGCCTCGACTTGACTTCGGGGGTCAGTCTCGACCTGCACACGCTGCAAGCCGCTTGGCTACTCGCACGGGACATCGCTCGGATGACAACCACGCTCCCAGAAGAGACACGGGGTGTCTACATTGCCCAATTACAAGAGGCGACCCAGCTTTCGCGGGGAGAGTTTCTGGACGGATTCTCGCTGCACAACGCGCGGGGCTTTGACGAGTGGGCGCGCTTCCAGCGTGAATACTGGCATCTGCGCATGCATCTGGTCTTCGACCGACTCTCTACTTTGTATGAAGAGGCTGGCGAGTTCGAGCAAGCCATTGCCGTCATCATCCGCTGGCTCGCCCTCACCTTCCTCAACGAAGAGGCTTCACAGCGTTTGATGCGCCTGCACTTTGCAACGGGCAATCGCATTGCAGCACTGCAAGCATATGAGACCTTACGAGCGCTGCTGGCTTCTGAGATTCATGCCGAGCCGAACACAGAAACAATCACCCTGGCTGAACGTATTCGAATCACGGCTCCTACTCGCCACACGCAACAGTGGGTCAGCAGGGGGTCTTCCCCGTTACTGACTCAGTTTGCTGCACCTCTCGTTGGGCGGGCGCGGGAGTATGGCCTCTTGCTAAAGCATTACTATTTCACCTGCCAGGGGCAGACACAGGTGGTGCTTCTGGAAGGGGAAGCAGGTATTGGCAAGACGCGCCTAGCCAGCGAGTTTCTGGATTGGGCTGTCACACAGGGGGCCGATGTGCTACGCGGCCAGGCATTTGAAAGCAATAGGAGGCTGTCGTATCAGCCGTTCATCGAGGCCTTGCGCCCAAGAATCGACCAGGAGAATGCGCCCGAGGATTTGCTGCATGATGTGTGGTTGGCTGAACTTGCTCGTCTGTTACCAGAACTACACGAACGCTATCCCGACCTGACCCGCATGATCGCAGATACAACGATGGAACGCAATCACTTGTTCGAAGCGGTGACACGCCTATTGTCAGTCCTGGCGGCGCGTACTCCGCTGATACTCTTTTTAGAAGATCTCCACTGGGCTGACACCGCCACGCTGGATTTGCTCCACTATCTGACACGATCCTTCGCGGCACATGCCACACCGATCATGCTGCTGCTGTCCATGCGCACCGATGCACGGCAGACGACCTCTGGCCTCGCAGAATGGCGAGCGAACCTGGCACGGATGATACCTTTGACCCGGTTGCAGCTAGGTCCACTCTCAGCTCAGGACACGGTACACCTGATCCAGATGCTGGCACGACAAAACCAGGAGGGAGAGGTAAACAGGTCGAAGGTTTCCAGCCTTGTCACGCAGGAGCCAGACGACTTCTTGGAACGTGTTGGGCAACAGCTCTTCGCCGAAACACGTGGGCAACCGTTCTATCTGATCGAAACGCTCAAGCTGCTGCTGACCCACGGCCTTTTTACGCCATCGTCATCCGCAGATAGCACAAAATCCAATGACGTTATGGCAGTGATGGTTAAGGAATTGGGTATGGCGCGGCTCTTCCCGCCAAGCGTACGTGAGCTGATCAGCATCCAGCTTGATCGACTCAGCCCAGCAGCCTTTGCCTTCCTCGTCGCTGGAGCCGTGCTGGAGCAAGATGCCACCTTTGAGCGACTCTGTCTGGTCGCGGATATCTCTGAACAAGAGGGGCTGGTTGTGCTGGATGCGGTAATGCGGAGCCTGCTGGTGCAGGAGCCGAGGCTGTCGAGCGGGCTAGCAGACAGTGATGTGTACACCTTCACCCATCCCATGATTCGCGAAGTGGTGTATGTCGAGGCGGGCGAGACACGAAGTCGCATCTTTCACCGACGTGCGTTCCACATTTTGCAAGAGACCTCTGTCCCTGCGGCGAAGCTGGCGCACCATGCTCTGGCAGCAGGGATGCTGGAACCAGCATTCCGCTTGAGTGTGGCGGCAGGTGACGAGGCGAGAGCCGTCTTCGCGTTGCATGTCGCCATCGAACACTATGAACAGGCATGGCGATTGCTGGCAAAGCAACAGGCAGATCACTTGCTGCAAGCAAAGATTGCGGCCTCTGAAGTCCACCATCTCTACGTTGCGCTCGGCCAAGCCTATGAACTCACCCGTGCATGGGAGCAGGCCCGTCCTTTGCATGAGACCATGCTCGACCATCTGCTACAGATGGTAGCACAGGAGGACGATACGATCAGGTTGGCGAAAACAGAGTGGTACCAGGCGATGCTCGACCTCTCTACTGCCAATCTGGAGACAGCCATCCCACTTGGGGAACGAGCATTGACGTTGGCCAGAAACAGCGGACAACCAGACCTCATCGTGCAAAGCCTGGACGTATTGACCTATTTCAAGATGCACAGAGGTGCGTGGGAGGAGTACGAGCAAATGGCGACAGAGGCACTCGCATACTACGTCGCGTTGGGAGATCGGGCAATGGAGGCCGATGCGCTCTGCATGCTCGCAAACGCACATATGCACCGTGGTCAACTGCAACTGGGGATCACACGGGCACGCCGTGCGCTTACCATCAGTCTGGAAATCAGGAACACCTGGGGGCAGGTGAATGCGCTTTATGACCTGACCTCGGGTTTACTCGATAGTGGTGCCTATACAGAAGCACTCGAGATCGCTTTACAGGCAGTGGCGAGCGCACGAACCCTCAACACGCGCTCAGAGCGGGCGAACACGCTGCTACTACGCGCCCTCATCCAATTAGGGGGTGTCTACCGAGCGATGCAGGCAGGGACTGCTGCACGTGAGATCGATTTAGAGGCATTGAAGCTCACTGGGGCAATCGCGTCGCCCTCCTACACGGCGGTTGTCACTGCGGTGCTCTGCGCGGATTACATCCTTGTTGGGGAGTGGGCTGATGCCCAGCGGTACGCACGACAAGCGGCGACGGTCGTAGGTGAGCACGGACTGTTGTACGCGGAAATTCCCCACTGGTGTGTCACGGAGGCGTTACTGCATGGGGGGGATGCGGCGCGGGCACAAGAGCATCTCGGTCAACTCGACGCACACAATGGAGATGGGCAACGAGATCGTGTGCAATACCTGCGAGCATATGCGGAGCTGGCACGATGGGAAGATCATCGCGAGCAAGCGCGTTCCCTGCTAGAGGAGGCACGTATGCTCGCCGAAGAGATTGGTCTGGCAGGGGAACGGTGGCAGATCCAAGTGGCAATCGGCGATCTGGATCAGTCGCGGGGCGAACCGCTACTGGCGGGTCAGGCATATACCCAGGCGGTGAGCGTGGTTCAAGCACTTGCCGAGAAGATCGAAGATGAGGCGTTGCGAACACATTTTCTCACAACTCCGCAGGTGCAGCGTGCCTTGGAGCATGCAGCACCCTGAGATGTGCCTCCACACAAACAAACAAATATCCCCGTGGTGAAAGCGACTCACGGTCGTTTTCACGCTTATTCTCACGCACTACCCGTATTATGATGAATAGAGCGGAACATCGTATTCAGTCACACCGCCGAAAACTACCGCTCAGGCGGTCGATAAGGAGTGTTGCCATGTTTCAGCGAATCCTTGTTCCCTTGGATGGGTCGCCTCGTGCCGAGCAAGCCCTACCAGTGGCAGCACGCCTTGCGCGCGCCTCCGGCGGAACCATTGTCTTGCTGCAAGTTGTCAATATCTCTAACGAATTCGTTGCCTATGTGACACTCGAACCTATCCCAATGCAGCCCACGATCGATTCTCACCTTGAAGAGGCGAAAAGCTACTTAAAACGGACGGCAGAAGCAAGCAGTCTCGTTGATATACAGGTAGAAACCAGAGTGCTTCTGGGTGAAGTTGCGTCAACCATTCTCTTGGTTGTGGCCTCGTACAGTATCGATCTGATTGTGATGTGCAGCCACGGTGCTACAGGCATGACGCGCTGGGCCTTGGGAAGTGTCGCAGAGAAAGTCACCCATCATGTGGCGACACCTGTACTCTTGCTGCGCGAAGGTGGCTCAGAACTTGTTCGTTCACAACCGCACAAAGGTTCTTTCCGTGTGCTTGTCCCTGTCGATGGCTCTGCATACGCACAAACCGCCATTGCCCCTGCTGCTCAACTTATTGCAGCACTGGCAGGTTCTGCACAAGGTATACTGCATGTCACACAGGTTATAACATCCTTCACGGCAGGGCCAAGCGGACAAAGGGAAAGAGAAATAGTGTTGCAGGAGGCAAAACAACAACTTCCTGCGATGGTAGAAGCCATACATGAAGAGCTTGTCAGCAATCCTGTTGCCAACCTCGTTAAGAATATTTCTCAGCATTCGCAATACCACCCGATGGTGAGAAAGAGAACATCTAAACAGATCGCCCCTCGATTGACTCATTGTTCTACTACTTGACCCATCTTTTCCCCTCCATGGTCTATTGAGCGTCATTTTCTTAACGGGACAGGGAAGGAAACTGCATGTCTCTTGTCTTCCACTTAGCTGTTTTGCGATACACCATTGAAAGAGAACTTTCATGACTCAAATTAATCTTGCTACCCCTGTGGAGCCAACCAAAGAATCGGCGATGAGCCGTTTCCTGTCCCGTGAAGTCCTGGCTCGCTACCTGTGGGCTGTCACCAGGCTGTGTCTGGGCTGGACCTTCCTGTGGCCGTTTATGGACAAACTGTTTGGACTTGGGCACGAGACCACCGCCGCCCATGCATGGATTAACGGAGGTTCCCCCAGTAAGGGCTTCCTGAGTGGTGCTGCTGGCCCCTTTGCGAGCATCTACCAAGCCATCGCTGGTGCGGGCTGGGTGAACTGGATGTTTATGATCGGCCTGCTTGCCATCGCCGTAGCACTACTGCTCGGCATCGGGATGCGCATAGCAGCCGTCGCCGGAGCGATCCTGCTCATACTGATGTGGAGCGCGTCGTTGCCACCTTCCGACGATATCTTCATGGACAACCACATCATCTACGCGATTGTCCTGCTTGGACTCGCCGTCGTTGGTGCGGGTAACACCCTTGGCTTTGGCCGTTGGTGGAGCGAGACCGCCCTTGTGCGCCGCTTCCCCTGGCTTACCTAAATGTAGCACGACCCCTGCCCATGCTGTGAATGTACTACCATAGTACATTCACAGCATGGGCAGGGGTTTTTCATAGGAGAAAGAAAAAAGGTGATGGTGCCAGTTCACAGCCTCCAGATTGAAGCTAGCTGCCAGATGTCAACCGACCGGATATTCACACTCCCTCTGCGGCTAAACAGCTCGAGACCCAAGCTATCGTGACGCTCAGGGTAGATGCGGCTGGCAAGGTAGCAATAACCGTTCACAAAGACCTCTAGCACGGAATGATCGAGAAAGATATGTAGGGTGAGTAACTCGCCTGCATCAGCCTCTAGTACGACAGAACAATTCTCGCGATCAACATTGGGATTTGTACTCGATTGCTCACGCTCGATGGAAATCTGTCGCAACGCCGATTGATACACAATGCGCGTTTGCTCTTGCCCATCGGGAGAGCAACGCACCTTCAAGCCAAACTCGCAGTCATGACCGAGCTCGCATACAGCCAGAATTTCGAGGCGATCATCCCGACTATCGTCATACAAGTAGTTCTTTGCCGTATTCAGCTCAATCGCCTCATACCGCCAGTGTTTGTCTCTGAGTGCATTCAACTCAGGAGCCGGTTCAAGGCTCAACTCGCCTGTGGGGAGGAGATCGACTATGATAGGAACAGACATGGTGCCAGCCCAGCCCGCCTCAACACTAAGGGATTGTTTCCGACCTTCCATCAGCCAGCCCCACATGATTGTGCGGCCCTGATCGTCATGCAGCACTTGCGGGGCATAAAAGTAGCCGCCATGGGCTAACTTTCCTTGCGTGTGCGGCAGAAAGTGTTCATCGCGAAAAACACCAGTCACGTACAACGGGTAGAGCAGTTCATCGAGAGCATTTTGTACAGAGAAAAGCAGGACTTGCTGCTCGCCGAAGTCGAGAAAGTTAGGGCATTCCCACATCATCCCCGTCCACACTGGCTGATGTATGCTGGCATCTCCGACTAGCAGGGGATGAAGATATTCCCAGGTCATCAAGTCAAGGGAGCGGTAGAGCAGAAGGATGCCACCAACACCCTCTTGCTTGGAGCCCATCAACAGATACCAGCAATTGCCCTGCTTCCAGACGAAGGGGTCGCGGAACTGGCCGCTGGTGCTGGCGGCCAGTTCCGGGGGTGGCCCGTCGATGATTGGGTTATCGGAGCTGTATTGCCAGGTCAGCAGATCATCGGCACTGGCGGCCTGACAGACGACCTGGGGATAATGCCCACTATAGAACAGCGTGGGTATGCCATCGTTGTCAATGGCACAACCAGACCAACACCCGTCGGCATCAGCTCTCCCAACGGTGGGAGTCAAGGCAAGTGGCAGATCAGTCCAATGCACCAGATCGGAACTGATGGCGTGGCCCCAGTGAATGCGATCATGGACCGGTGCATAAGGATTGTATTGGTAGAAGAGGTGATACTGCCCCTTCCATTGGATTAAGCCGTTAGGGTCGTTCATCCAATTTGCTGGCGGCAAAAAATGGTACTGGGGCCGCTGTTGATCGTTTGCCAATTTCTGCCGCTGTGTTAGGGCTTGATCTGCACTGTTATTCACGTAAGCTATCCTCGTCTTGACTCTAGCTAGAGGGGTATGAAACCGCTCTCATCTCTTCACGTTCTCTATCATACCTCATTTTGACTCTGCCTCACCTATAGTTGCAACAACCCTGAAAATAGACAGGAAATCTCTTGACAAAAGCACCAAAATATGTTCTACTTGACTTAGTAACCCGCGTTAATAACCCGCGTTAATAGCTTGAATTCGTAGGAGGAACAACGTGTGAGCCATGAACCACGTAAACGACTACCTACTATGTCTGACATCGCCCGTCTGACTGGGCTTTCCCGGACTACTGTTTCTTTTGTCCTCAATAATCACGCTTCTGCTGCCAACATCCCTGCTGAGACGAAAGAACGTATCCTAGAGACGGCGAAAAAACTTTCGTATCGCCCGAATTCAGCAGCGAAATCGTTGAATACCAATCAAACCCATACGATTGGCTTTCTCACTGATGAGATCGCGCTTCAACCGCATGCAGTGAATGTTATTAGAGGGGCGCAAGATGTCGCATGGGCAAATAAAAAACTGCTGCTGATCATCAATACGGGTTCCGATGCTACGGTGAAAGAAACGGCGATTGAAATGCTGCTTGAACGCCAAGTTGAAGGTATTATTTATGCCGCGATGTACCATCAGGAAATAGCATTGCCAGCGAACATATACGAAGGAACAGCTGTCCTGCTTGATTGTTTTTGTGCTGATCGCTCTTTACCATCGGTCGTGCCCAACGAGCTTCAAGGCGGACGAACAGCAACCGAAATGTTGCTGAAAAAAGGGCACCGTCGGATTGGTTTTCTCAATGATGTTCATCCCATTCCTGCATCCTTTGGACGCTTAGAAGGGTATAAGCAAGCATTGAAAACGTACGATATCCCTTTCGACGAACGTCTTGTCTGTTTCCACATCAACGAGGCGACCGGGGGCTACCAGGGAACGATGGAATTAATGCAACTACGCGAACCTCCAACTGCTATTTTCTGTTTTTCCGATTTCATGGCGATGGGAGCCTACGAGGCATTACGAACACTGGGTGTTTCCATTCCTGATGATGTCGCGGTGGTGGGATTTGATAATAATGAATTGATTGCTACCCAGCTTTCTCCTGCCCTTTCTACCATCCAACTACCCCATTATGAGATGGGCAAATGGGCTATAGAGTATTTGCTTGAGCATAGCAACACAGTTCTTCCACCCGTTCAGCACATCATTGATTGCCCGTATATTGAGCGACAATCGGTCTAGCTCATCACATGGTATTTCAAGGAGGTGGGTCCTATGAAATAAGCTGCTTCAACACTCTCATCCACTCATGATTCAGGGGTTCTTCAATGTTTGATACCCCCAGTTCTCTTTGTGCTTTTTTACTAGTGAGGTCATATTGCTGATCTTCGTAGAGATAGGTGTTTTATAACACCATGGGCTCTGTGAAGAGAAAGGAACATTCTTATGATGATTATTCAACGTCGAGAATTGTTGAAGCGAGCGATGGCGCTCGGACTCAGTGCCTCAGGTGCGGCGGCACTTCTCGAAGCGTGTGGCGGACAGTCAACGACTACTACCGCTGGCGGTAAAGTCACGGTCAACCTGTATCATACTATCCCAACGGCCACAGAAACCTACTGGAAGCAACAGTTGCTCCCCGCGTTTCAGAAACAGTACCCCAACATGAATCTGGTCACCTATCAACTGGGTGTTGAGGATCCGAAGGTGATCCGTACCAAGATCAAAGCGGGTGGTGATACCGCACCGGACATGGCCTGGCTGGAAAGTGGAGAGACCGGAACCTATGTGGGAGCCAATTTGTTGCCCGATGTGGATGGGTGGCTCAACTCGCACGCCAGCATCAAGCAGAATATTTTCCCCTCCCTTGTCAAGCTTTCGTCGTATCAGGGAAAGGTCTGGAGTTTTCCCTGGATGACCAACAACACCGCCATGCAAATCAACATTGATGCCTTCAATGCTGCTGGTGTTCCCATTCCCTCTCAGGATCCAACCAAAACCTGGACCTGGGCGCAGTTCGCCGATGCGTGTAAGAAGATTTCGCAGAAAGCGGGCATGAAGGGTTTCTTGATGAACAACGGCGGGAATGGCTGGGATGCCTGGCTCTTCCATGCCTGGCTGGGCACCAACGGCGGTACCTTTCTGTCTGATGGCGGTGATCCCGGCTTTAATAATGCAGCCGGAGCGGAGACCATGACCTTTCTGCAAAGTCTGGTCAAGGACAAATCCATCGCCTTCTCCGAGCCTGGGAAGGGCTACGACCCGAGCGGATGGTACAATGGCAAGGCCGCGATCATGGCGAATGGCCCCTGGAACTTCCCCGATCTGGTCAAGTTTACCAAGTTCAAATTCACGGTGGTTCCGTATCCTGTCAACAAGCAGCCTGCCACGAACACCGGTGGGGATCAGTTGTTCGTCTTCAACAACAACCCGGACAAGGTCAACTACTCGTATGACTATGCACAATACATGCTCTCGGATGCTTTCCAGGTAGGCTTCAATATCGAGTCGGGCAACTTGCCAGTGACGCAAAGTGCCACCAGCAGCGCGCAATATCAGGCCCATCTCAAGCAGTATCCTTTCCTCAACGGCTGGGTCAATAGCGTCCCCTATGGAGTGGCACGCTCGAGCCTGCCTCAGTCGACCGATGCGCAGAATGCTTTTGGGCAGAAGGCGTGGGATCCGATCATCCTGCAACTAGCGAATGTGCAACAGAGTTTAGCCAACGCCGCTTCTGCTGTTAGCGCACTTAAACCGTAGTCAGCGGCAGCGGTCGGAAGAGAGCTGGAGGGTCGATCACAGCCCCTCCAGTGTCCAACGGCTGCTGCCGACTGTCCTGTCGTCTCTCTGTGTACAGAGAGAACATTTTCATGAGGAGGTTCTCATGCAACAAGCACAGGTTCGAGACCAAGTCAACACGAGGGGAGTGAGCCAACGAGAGCGCACCACAAAGACCATTTTGAGGCAGCTTCAAGCCTTCTCATTCACGCTGCCTGCCCTTGTGTTGCTTGCTATCTTTCTGCTCTATCCCATCGGCTATGTCATCTTCCTGAGTTTCCAACGCTGGAATTTGTTAGGTAGCCCTCAGTTTATTGGCCTACAGAACTACAACACCATTCTCTTCCGCGATTCGTCCTTTTTACAGTCGGTGGGTGCGACCGTCCTCTTTGTGGTGCTGGCGGTGCCCACACAAGTAGCACTCGGACTGCTTCTGGCTATTCTGCTCGACACGGAGTTTCGAGGACGGACCTTCTTTCGTGCCGTGTTCTTCATTCCTCTGGTGATCTCCTTTGTGGCAGCGGGAACCGTTTTCCAGTGGATGTTCTCCACAGGAGCTGATCTTGGTCTGTTCCCCCAGTTGCTCGCCAATATCGGCATTACGTTTCCTGATTGGCAACACACCAATGGGCTATGGGCCATGATCGTCGTCGTGGTGATGAACACGTGGAAGTCAGCAGGCTTCGCGATGATTCTCTATCTAGCGGGTCTACAGTCTATCAATCCTGACTACTACGAGGCTGCACGGCTCGACGGAGTGGGGAACGCATGGCAACGCTTCCGCTATATCTCGTGGCCTCTGCTGGTACCGACGACGACGTTGCTTATTATCACCAACACGATTGGTAGCTTTCAAGCCTTTGTCCCTTTTTATGTCATGACCAATGGAGGGCCGACTGGGGCGACCACCACGCTCGTTTTCTACATCTATAACAACTTTGCCAATCGAACAGGCATTGCGACGGCGGCGGCGACGGTCTTCCTGTTGGGAGTCCTGATGATTACGGCGGTGCAACTCTTGATTACACGCCGACAAGAAGCATACATGTAAATGAAGAGTCTGGAAGGAGTTTACGTATGACTACGCAACGACGCTGGAGCATCGTGCTCAAATATGGAGTTCTGGGTGTTCTCGCAGTGATCATTCTCTTCCCTTTTTTCTGGATGCTGGCGACTTCGCTCAAAACGAATACCGAGGCCATCACCAACCCTACCGCGTTGTTTCCTGCCGTTCCGCAGTGGAGCAATTACCCGGCAGTCGCGGTTGCCCTGAACTTCTGGCGTGAAACCCTCAACTCGCTAATCATGTCGTTAGGGGTAACTTTGGGTCAGATCATCCTCTCGTCCCTGGCAGGCTATGCGTTCGCACGCTTACCCTTCTTTGGGCGTGATATACTCTTTGTGCTCATCCTGGCAACGCTTATCATTCCGTTCGAGATTCTGTTTGTGCCGCTCTATTTGATGCTGGCAGGTTGGGGTGGCTGGCTCAACACCTTTGCGGCTTTAATTATCCCCAGTCTAGCGAGTCCGTTCGCCATCTTCGTGTTCCGCCAGTTCTTCATTGGCATACCCAAAGAACTGGATGAGGCAGCGAAGATCGATGGCGCAGGTTATTACCGCATCTTCTGGACGGTGATGCTCCCCCTCGCTGGTCCTGCCATAGCGACGGTGTTTATCCTGACCTTCCTGGCCCAATGGAGTGACTTGCTGAAGCCACTGGTGTTCACATCATCGCCGGACATGTACACGTTGCAACAAGGCTTGGCGATCAACCTGAGTCGGGGAGCGAACTTGGTGCCAAACCTGGCGACCCTCATGGCTGGTGTCGTGCTTGCCAGTATTGTGCCTGTTCTGATGTTCCTGCTTGGGCAAAAATACTTCGTGCGTAGTGTCGCATCAAGCGGCATTAAAGGGTAGGGAGGGCTGTAGAGCATGGTTTTCATCCCCGAAGAACACTATCTGTGGGATTTCTGGCTAGTCTCACCTCAGGAGTGGGTAGACGCACACGCTCTCTACCACCTGTACTACCTGCAAGCACCACGCTCGCTGCACGATCCAAACTTACGACACAGTGTCGCAACGGTTGGACATGCCGTTTCACTCGATTTGCGACAGTGGGTGCATCGTGGCACCGTTTTAGAAGCGGGTCGGCCTGGCAGTTGGGACGACCGTGCTATCTGGACGGGGAGCGTGACGGTTCGGGACAGCCTTGCCTACATGTTCTACACGGGGCTGAGCCAGGCTGAGCAAGCCCCTGTCCAGCGCATCGGGCTTGCCGTCTCGGCTGACCTCGTACACTGGGAACGGCACCCCGGCAATCCACTGCTCGAGGTTGACACACGCTGGTACGAGCCACAGAGCGTCGAGCAAGAGGGGACACAGACGTGGCGCGACCCGCATGTCGTGTATGCTGCAGATGAGAAGGCATACTATATGTTCCTGTCTGCACGCGTCAATGAAGGTTCACACGATGGACGTGCCGTGATTGGTCTGGCACGCTCAACGGATCTGCTCTCATGGGAGCTGCTGCCGCCGGTGAGCATACCAGGGGCCTTCACGGAGATGGAGGTTCCACAGGTCGTCCCGCTGAACGGTCGCTACTACCTGCTGTTCTGCGCAACCCGGCACGGTGCCGCGCACGCTGGCAAGAGCTGGGTGGGCACGCACTACCTCGTCGCCGACAAGCTGACGGGACCCTACCGTCAGCTCACCGACGAACCGCTTGTCGCGGACACTCCCGGCACCTACTATGCTGGTAAACTGGTTCCGGGTAGCGAGGGTGAACTCTTTTTCATGGCATGGCGGCAGTGGGACGAAGAGGGCAACTTCAGTGGAAGCCTCTCCGATCCCGCAGAAGTGCATATCCTGCCTGACGGTCGTTTGCACGTTGAGCAACAGCAGTTGTGGGCAGTTCATCATCATTAACAAATTAAGCTGGTAATAAGACGATGCTGTAGGAGCCAGATTGATCGCGCCCCTCGTGCCCGTTGAGGGGCGATTCGCGAACGGGTACGGGGGGCGCGATCAATCTGGCCCCTACGGAGGCAGCGCGCTTCGCTGCTGCCCATGACGAGCGATCCCTATTCCCAGTTTTAATTGTTAACCTCCATAAACTGGCTGAACGCGGATTGTAGATATTCTTCTCACACATGTGGTTATTCATTTATAGTGTACTCACAATTTTGTGATATACTTGACAATGAGTTAATATGGTGTTATAGTTGAAACGAGATGAAGAAGCATTTACATCGCCCATTCATTCTTCAGGAACAGCTTCGGCACTCCCTGCTTCTGTTTACTTCCAGCAATGCCACACAACATCTCCTCAGTCGATTGGACGAGGAGCCAGGGTTAGGATCATGGTGCTCTGATATTTCAGAGATTGCGTGAAAAGCCCTGACTTACCGCATATAAAGGATCATTACATAATGACAACAACACCAAGAAACAAAGCAACCCTCGCAGTTGAGGCACAAGAACAATATGCCCACAATGCTCAGGAAATAACAAAACGTCTGGCTACCGCTCAGGCGCGCAACGTGAAGTATACCCAAAGTATCTTTGAGAACACGATGGCATTGCTCAAGAGCAACTTAGAAGATACACGCTCCATGGTAGAGCAATGGGGATCACAAGCGACTCCCGAGGTCTCCAAGACCTACATGAACCTCTTCACCGCCCCGTTCACCGCGTATCAGCAGACGCTTGAGGGCCTAGAGGCCGCTTCCAGACAAATGTTTGATACAGTGGAATCCGCCTCACGGCAAATGTTCGAGGGCGTAGAAAGCGCCTCAAGACAGATGTTTGAGGGCATGGAGAATCCCACCAAAAAGAGCTTCGAGAACTTCCAAAAAGTTGCCAAGAGTTTTGAGCATGCTGACCATTCAAAATAATGGTTGCTAGCATGTAGCACTCACGAGAACTCACGAGAACTCACAAGCACCCGCAAAAACGAACACTCTGGCAGGTATTGTCGGGGTGTTCGTTCTTACGAGTGTGCGAGACGAGGGCATGATGGCATAGCCATATTCCACTTTTCATCTATTCAGAGGAAATAAATCTACAATATATTTCACTATAAATACTAAACTGTAGTACATTAATGATTGACTTTTTGAAAAAGGTGTGGTATAATTATAGTGAATTAACAGCTTGTACAACGCTATTTCTTCTCTCAGAAGCGGCTTCAGTACTTCTCTTCTTCTGTGCTACCTCAGTAAGGATACACACTATCCGAGTCAATTCAAAGCAAAGCTGTTCGTCAACAAAGAACGGCAGAAAGAGTCAAAAACATGGCAGTTTCAAATATAGAGATCACCATGGCACGAGAAGTTACGCAGTTTTTAGCCAAGCCTCACAAGTTGCTCATCAACGGAGAGTGGGTCGGAGCTGCTTCTGGCAAGTTTTTCCCTGTCTACAATCCAGCAACGGGCAAGATTATCGCCCAGGTAGCTGAGGGCGACAAAGAAGATATCAATCAGGCCGTGCGAGCGGCACGTAAAGCCTTTGATGGCGGCCCGTGGCGAACCATGTCCCCTTCCCAAAGAGGGCGCTTGATCTGGCGGGTCGCTGACTTGCTTGAGCAGCATAGCGAGGAGTTTGCCCAACTCGAATCGCTTGATAATGGCAAGCCTATCTCGGAGTCCCGTGCGGCTGATGTTCCCCTGGCGGTGGACCTGTTCCGCTACATGGCGGGCTGGGCCAGCAAGATTGAGGGAAACACCATTCCCCTCTCCATGCCGGGCAAGTACTTCGCCTATACGTTGCGCGAGCCCGTCGGCGTGGTTGGTCAAATCATTCCGTGGAATTTCCCCTTGCTTATGGCCGCTTGGAAATTGGGGCCAGCACTCGCAGCTGGATGCACAGTCATCCTCAAGCCAGCATCGCTGACGCCACTCACCGCCTTGAGGCTCGGAGAGCTTATCATCGAGGCAGGTATCCCAGCAGGGGTGGTGAACATCGTGACAGGGCCTGGTCAGACGACTGGGGCAGCACTTGCCGCCCATCCTGATGTGGATAAGATAGCGATCACTGGATCAACCGAGGTTGGCAAGCAGATCGTGCATGCAGCGACAGGCAACCTCAAGAAGGTCTCGCTTGAATTGGGCGGGAAGTCACCTAACATTGTCCTGAAGGATGCGGACATGAACATCGCCATCCAAGGAGCTGCCAATGCCATTTTCTTCAATCAGGGACAGGTATGTTGCGCTGGCTCGCGTCTGTACGTGCAAGAAGCAGTCTATGACCAAGTCGTCGAGGGTGTTGCTAAGCAGGCCAAGAAGATCAAGGTCGGCCCAGGTCTCAACCCTGAGACACAAATGGGGCCATTAATATCCGATCATCAATTAGGCCTCGTCTCTGACTATGTGAAATCTGGCATCGCCAGTGGAGCTACGGCACTCAGTGGCGGGCACAGATACGGCGATGAGGGCTACTTCCTTGAGCCGACGGTGCTGGCTCAAGCGAAGCAGGAGATGCAGGTTGTGCAGGAAGAGATCTTTGGACCAGTCTTGGTGGCCTTGCCATTCAAGGAAGTCGAAGAGCTGCTCCCACTTGCCAATGATTCGATGTACGGTTTGGCCGCTGGCATTTGGACTAAAGATATCAGCAAGGCCCACACGATTGCAGCGCAGCTTCATGCTGGTACGGTGTGGATCAACTGCTACAATGTGTTTGACGCGGCAATGCCATTTGGTGGCTACAAGCAGTCTGGTTGGGGTCGGGAGATGGGTCACGAGGTGCTTGAAAACTACACCGAGGTCAAGTCGGTCTGTATCAAGTTGTAACACTCCCTGATAGAAAGATACGTCAAGAGCGATGCTCAGAGTGCTTGCGGTTATTATCGATAATAACCGCAAGCACTCTGAGCATCGCTCTTGACTCATGCATATATGTTACGCTTTTCCCACCGAGATAAGCCATATTTTCGAAGGTAGGTTTACTTCTCCAGCACATACGTGCCCGGTGCTGGTGTGATCGCGGGATAGGCAGTGCTACCCAACGGGGGTGGAGTTGCCTGCTCACCAGAGCGATGTTTGAGCCAGGCGAGCCAGTCTGTCCACCAACTGCCCGTATGGTGCTTACCACCCTCTAACCACTTGTCAGCGGTCTTGGCACGCTTCGCATTGGTCCAATACCCCTTGCCTTTGCTCGGTGGATTGATGATGCCTGCTATATGTCCACTGCCACTCAGGATAAAGCGCACCTTGCCACTGGCAAGTTGCGAGATACGCCAAGCCGATTTCCAGGGCACAATATGGTCCTGCTCGGTGCCAACGGCATAGATATCGACGTGAATCTGCTTGAGATCAAGGGGAACATCCTTTAGCACAATCTTGTTCGGCTTGATGAGGTTGTTTTCCAGATAGGTATTGCGCAGGTAGAATGAATGCGCCACAGGCGTCATGCGTGTGCCATCAGCGTTCCAGTAGAGCAAATCGAAGGCTGGTGGCTCCTTGCCCAGGAGATAGTTGTTGACGACATTACTCCAGATTAAGTCATTGGCGCGCAGCATATTGAACATCTTTGCCATTGAGCTGTTTTCCAGATAGCCACGCTCCAACATTTGCCCTTCTATATAGGTTAGCTGCGGCTCATCGATGAAGACCGAGGTATCGCCTACCTCGGTAAAATCTTGCAAGGAGACCAAGAAGGTGGCAGAGTTGATCGTTTCATCGCCTTTTGCCGCGAGATAGGGCAGGGTCATCGAGAGCAACGTGCCGCCGATGCAGTAGCCAACGGCGTTGACCTTGGGTGAGCCAGTGATCTCTTTGATGACATCGAGTGCGCACAGTGGACCGAGCGTCAGATAGTCCTCGAAGCTGGTCTCTTCCATCGAGGCATCAGGATTCTTCCAACTGATGACAAAGACGGTGAAGCCATGATCTACCAAGAACTTGATGAGGCTGCTCTGCGGCTGCATGTCCAGGATGTAGTACTTGTTAATCCACGGTGGGATAAACAGCAGGGGAATGGTGTAGACCGTCGCGGTTGTGGGGGTATATTGGATCAGTTCGATCAGCTGGTTGCGATAAATCACCTGACCGGGTGTCAGGGCAAGGTTGCGCCCCGGCGCGAACGCATCGGTGTCGGTCATCTTCATCTGCCCGGCGTTCAGGTCACGTAAGAGATGTTCCATACCTGTCGTCAGGTTTTTGCCACCACTCTGCACGATCTCTTGAAGCACCTGGGGATTGGTGAAGAGCACGTTGGTCGGGCTGATGGCATCCAGAAACTGGCGCACATAGAAGACCAGTTTGCGCTGCTGTTGCTCATCTAAACCCTCGACCTCGGAAGCGGATTTGAGCAGCGTGGTAGCAATGAGCAGATAGGTTTGTTTGAGGGCAGCGAAAATGGGATTTTGCTCCCACTCCACGGCACTGAAACGTTTATCGCCTTTCTCCGCCGTAATCACCGGCTCGGCTGCTTGGGGGCGTCCTTGGGATGTGAGGCTACTTGCAGTCATTATTTGCGCATACTGTTGCACAAACTGAGTATAGGTGGCCCATGCGCGGTCAGGATTATTGACGGCGGCGAGCCAGATTTGTTGCAAGGCGCGAATTATCTCGGTGGGATTAAGAGGGATCAGTTTACTGTACGGAGTGGCCTGCCAGAACTGCTCAATGAGTGCGAGCCAGGAATCATGCTCACCCTGCTGGCCGTGCTCAACCATTGTGGGCATGGTTGGATTTCCCTTCATCGTATCCTCAATCAACTTGCTCCACATCTCGAAGGGATTTTTTTCGCTTGTCGCTGTATCTGCCATATAAGGTAGCTCCTTTTGCTTGCAACGATCAAAACAAAGGACACGGTGTCAAATCAGAGCGAACTTGACCACCATGCCCTCTGCTTGCTACTGCTTTGGAGACGTTTTCGCCTTCTGCGCGGCATCCAGCGTCTGTTTCGTCGCCTTCTGCATGCTTTCGATGCCCTGCCGAGTTGCTGCTTGAGCCGCTTCCAACGTCTGCTGATAGGCGGAGAGCGGGTCGCGGAAAAAGCCCATATAGGCTTCCATTGACTCTTGTGTGAGTTTTTGGAACGCTTCTTGCTGCTCCTGGGTCCGCTGTTGCAATTGTTCTACCAAGGCACGAGCACTCTCTCCCTGATTTTTGAGGGTCTCCACTCCCTCAGTAAAGAAGCGTTCGACAAACTTCATGTTACGCTCCTGTAGAGCAGAGAGGTCTTCTGCAATGGTCTGTTGCGCCTTGAGCATCTGCATCCCCTCTGTGAAGAAGGTTTGAGTAAACTTGGTGGCACGTTCCTGGGCGACAACAATACCTTCGGCAACGGCTTGACTTGCCTTGAGGATTTCCGTACCTTCGCTGAAGAAACTTTGCGCAAATTTCGTGTTGCGCTCCTGGGTCGTCATGATACTCTGCAAGATGGTCTGGTTTGTCTCCTGAAAGGATTGGATCAGGGTCTTTGCGGCCTCATTAATCTTCTGGTCGGTCATTGTGTCTCTCCTCTAACTGCTCGCGGTCCGATGCGATACATGTTGCTAGTCACTCATCTTTACTTCACAAATAAGCCCCTCCTCTATCCATCAGCGCGATGAGTTGTTCGTCTCGTCATAAGTATAACAGTAATGCGTTAGAAAAAGTGTCACAAAAGCGTTAAATTCTCGCGCTATCTCTGTCTCCACTTTGCTCTTGATGGTACTGGCAGATCGTGAGAATATGCGTGAGACAAGCGTGAGAGGATTTTCTGGGGAAGACGGTGAGGACAGTGGGGTTGAATTACGGGGATTAACAGATGAGGAGGTGCATGAAACCGCCTGCACTTGGACGAGTTGTCCGCTAGCAGCGGTGGCGACTACCTTTCAAGGCAAGCAAACAGCAATTAGTGCCTTGGTCTGTACTCTGCGAAGTAATATAAGACCGCAGCAAAGAAGTTTAGAAAAATGAATAGTACCGTCCAGTCAAATTTTGAAGCGGGAGGCCAGTTTTCGCGTATATCTAACGCATTCCCTCTCTTTCCACCTCTTCATAGATGCTGATAGATGTCGATAGAAAAAGTAGAAGCCAACATCATTGTGAACTATCGACTTTGATACGTCATTTTAGAAGATTTGAGGTTTAACGTAATGCGTGCGAAATATTTCGCGAGTCTCCTCTTGATCCTGGTGACAGCTCTCTGTCTTCTGAGTGGATACATGAACAGTTCGTTAGCAGGAGCACAGGCCGCGACGCTGCTGAAAGGGCAAGCAAAAGGGACGCTGCAGATTCTTCCCAAGTCTGTATCTAAACAGATGCATCCATCAATCACACGAGCAGGCGCATGGAGTGCCATCCCTACGACTACATCGTTCTACGAAGCTACGACCGACGCCCATACGATGTATGCTCAAGGCTGTCAGGCTGCGCGGGGAGTGGCAGGCTTACTCATCCTGGATTGGGGACAACCCGTTTATCTGGGAAATGGTAGCTATGGCACCTATAATTTTGGAGGTCATGCTGCTTCTGATACAGCAATTTTCCATGCCGTAGCGAATTTTGTGCTCGGCGTCTGGTCCTGCCGCACATCGGCCACCAACATCGCGGTCGCTATTGGCGAGAGCAACTATTACTCTGGCAATGCGATCCCACTAACCCAGGCTGCCTGGTACGCTGATGGGCTGCAATGGGGAAATCTCGTTAATAACGTAGCAAGTTTCGTCGCGAACAATCACTACTCCAACATTGGCATCTACGGTGCGGGCGACCTTGAGACAGGCTGGAACACGTTCGCGCTAACGAGTAGTATGGTGAATGGCTATAATAACGCCTCGTCACACATCTACTTTGATTTCGGTGATGATGCGCCGGGCAACTGGACGAACGCGCAGGTCTGGTACGTCGCCTACGGTGCGCGCGACAATTTGCCCCTGCCCGAAATCTACTTTAACGCGGACGCAATCTATGACTGGGAGGCACTCAATATCTGGGCCTGCACTCATGCTGGTGGTCCTATGTATATCAGAGGAGTGATGGCGACCGTGATAGGGAATACGCCTGCCCAAGCATGGACGGCCATGTACAATGCGGAATCTGGCAATTCGTGTACCGCAAAAACCAGTTCGTGGCTAACATTCTCCACCTACATTAGGTGACTTAGGTAACATTCCTGCTTCTTCAAGGGCAAGGGTTCATGCGCTCCGTCTCCAACAAGAACGAACCCTTGCTCTTGAAGACGTATTTTATATAAAAGAGAGGCGAACAAATCATGTCAAAATATCGTGCAAGGAAACGCTGGCCCAGGGTTCTCACGCTTGTCACTTTCATGCTTATTCTATGTGGTGTTTTTTTTACTTACGCTTTTACTTCGCATTCTGCTGTAGTTTCTGTTCTCAACAAGGGTGTGACTCGGCAAGCAAGCTTCTCTGCGCCTACAACTGGTCCCAAACAGGTGACCGTGTCAACGCCTGAGCCAAAACCGACGCCATTGAACAATCAGCAGGGAGCACAAGGACAAATCGGCAAGCCGGTGAGCGAGGGGGCAGTTGCCATGCCGACGCAGCCCTCTCAAACTGGCGTGTTTGCCCTCTCTGCTGGTGGTCCTCTTCCCATTTCCGAGGGTATTTTGCATCCCACCAATATCGCACGCGTGCTGCTCAACGGGGTACTTACATCGGTATATGCAGGTTCTTTGACGCAAAACCCGCAGGTGGGAGTCCTCTGCGTGTTGCAAGAAGACCTCACGAGCGGTCAGATTGAGATGCATTTGTATCAGTCATCACGCTCAGCGGGCCCCTTAACCATTGTGGCCGTTCAGAATACGACGCTCAGCATCGCTGATGCGCAGACGCAGGGAACATTCAATCTCAGCACAGACCAATTTCATTGGTAGGTTAGCAGAGATATCTCTGATTTTTTCCGCTTTGGGTGCTATGAATTGTATTAGATAGGGAGGAGCAAGAAAGAAACTTGCGGGTAGCGAAGGTATGTGCTGATACCTTGACTATTGCTACCTGCAAGGTTATTATGAGAGACACTAGAAACGAGGAGCTTTCCGATGAGTGATGCCTTTATATCCTATCAAACAGAAGATACAGTGCCAGAAGAAAATACTGAGCAGAAAAAATTAGCTATTACCACACAACGTACATGTGAATGTCCACCTAATAATCTAAACTGTTTAACGCCTAAAGAGTGGATGAAAAGCCAGTTAGGTGTGTGGCAGTTCAATTATGAAGGGCGTGATATTCGTGATAAGACAAAACATCCGGCAACATATCCTATTTCATTGGCTAAAAAGTGTATCGAGTTATTTTCTCACAAAGGTGAGTTAGTGCTTGACCCATTTTCAGGCAGTGGTACCACACTGCTTGCTGCTCGCGATACAGATAGAAATGCTGTCGGTTTCGATATCCACCCTGATTATATTAGTCTTACTCATGAAAGGCTCAATCAAGATACATTATTCTCCCAGAGTCAACAACTGGTTATGCTTGCTGATGCGAGAAACATTGCTGATTATTTAGAGCCCGAAAGTGTCACATGTATTATAACCTCACCTCCTTACGCCAATCTCCTGAATCGGAAACGCTTAAATAAAAGCCGCCGTGGTGATCAGAGGAAAAACGAGCAATATTTAAAGGTGGAGCAATATAGCCAACGAGCCGAAGACCTTGGCACACTGGAATTAGAGGCTTATACTGAGGCTATGGCAGAAATCTTTGGTGGGCTTTTGCCCCTCCTTAAGAAAAAAGGGCACTGCGTCATCAATGTTCCCGATATGTGGTGGGAGAATAAGCGCGTTACCATTCATGTTGCGGTGATTAACGCATTACGCTCGGTGGGTTACGAACTCCGCAATACGATTATTTGGGACCGTATGAATATCGTGAACAATGTGGGTATTTTTGGCTGGCCCAGCAACTATATTACAATGGGAACAACTTTTGAATATCTATTAGATTTTTGGCGCCCCCCAGTAGCCAGTCATCAGACCTCAACGGGCGAAATTATCTTAGACGAAGCGGTTGAATATGCTCTATCAACTCCTGATGAGGAAGAGCAGACAGACCTATAGTAGTTTCAGTTGCTCCTCGTAAAGAATTTCCCAATTTCCTTGACGGATTCTAAATTTTGTTCCGTGATTATGGCCCGTTCTGGCATCAAAATCAACGAGAATAATATCACGCTCGATAGCGTTTAAAAAGCGGTCAAGGGTCGGTTTTTGTAGGAGGCGAGCCTCCATATAAAGGAACTCTTCTCGACCACTGGATCTTCTGGTATCTGCGGTCACGATTATAACATTTCCCAACTTGCGTGTAATTACCTGCTCTAATTTGTGAAATGTCCATGCTGGCCTTAATAAGCTCACTTCGTCGCTGGGTAGCGAGAAAATTTGTGACCGCCATTCCCCATGTCGAGGGTCAATCATTTGCATATCGAAGTGAATTCTTACTTCCTGATTCGCTCTGTCCACAACTACAGTAAAGCCGCGATCTGTATAGCGGGTGCTGGATATAGTTTGCCTGAAGCTTAATGCACCTACAATCTTTTGATGCTTCCATCCCCAAAATGGCAGTAGTTTTGCAGCTACTACCCTTCTCGGTGTTGTTGGTTCGCAATGAAAGAGTGTGATCAGGGAGTTTGTTTCTCTGCGCTGTGCTTTTAACTCGTATTCGCCATAGTCAGGTATGCGTAAGTTATTCTCTTTGACGCCTAATAAATCTTCCAAAGTGTTGCCTACGCCACCGTCGTTTCTAGGACGAGCATTAGGTACCCATCCGAGAGCCTGTATTGCTTGGAGTTTTTCTTTGAGGTTCGCCAAAGTGAAAATCGGTTCGCTTGACACACGATGCTCCATTCTGACCACTATTGCTACAAAAAAGGGGAGATTAGCATAGTATACAAAACATTATGATTTTGCGCCAAAGCTGGAGAAATCAGCCGCCAGCTGGTGCCACACCTTATTCAGAGTGAATCAACCTGACCAGTAACCTGTGAACTGTACGCTCCAATCGTACAGTTGAAATGCCTTTACCTTTCTTGCCGGGGATGCCTCCTATACCCAGCAGTTACTACTGGATGGAGTCGTCGATGGGGTGGCAGGAAACGATGCCGTGGATCAGTTGACTGTGCAACGCATTCGGCAATACCTGCAAACGACGCCAACGGTCTACCTACCCACTCATGATGCTGATGCGACCAAGCGACTGGCGGAGCACACCATTGTTTCGTTGCCAGACGCGAGCCGTTCTAGCGAGCAGTAATCAGGAGGTAGTGAGACATGCAACCCGTAGAAGAACTACGCTACCTTATCCTGGCGGCACAGCGTGAGGGAAATCGGATGCTGGCGGAAGCGCTACATCCCTTGGAACTCACGCCCTCACAAGCTGAGGTCTTGCGTGTCTTGCAAGAGCAGCAGCCGCTGTCGCTGATTGCGCTGGGCGATTTACTCATCTGCGAGACTGGCAGCCCCAGTCGTTTGGTCAATGGTATGGTTGAAGCAGGGCTGATTGTGCGTCTTCCTTCTCTGAAGAATGGGCGCATGGTGACGCTCACGCTCACCGAAAAAGGGCAGGTGAAAGCAGAGCAGGTGCGTGCAGTGGAGGAGGCCATGTATGAGAGAATTGCGGCGTTGCTGGCGGGGGTGTCATTGTCAGACATCAACGCACTGCTGTGGCGTTTTGTGGCTGGGCGACCAGCAGGGGAGGCGCTCGCCCGACGTACAGGTCATCCTGCTAGCTAAGATGTGTGTACAATGCCAACCAAGCGAGCAATCACGCCATCTATGCCAGCAACAACTGATTGCAAGGTGGATTAGTCAGTTCCGCATGGGCATGTCGCCCTTGTCTCTATCGCCAACGGCTCTCACGCGCACGTAAGGCCTTGCGGTCATTCATGCAAGAGACCTGTGGCCTAGTACACCTTGACAATCCTTGCCGTTGTAGACGGCAGGTGCAAGCAGCACTCAAGGTTGGGAAGATTATGATGGTATGATTGTATGGCTACATGACAAAAATATATAATGTTCTTATATAGCAGCACTTGTGGGCCCGACACAGCAACACAATGAAGAGCAGCAGGAGTTGATAGAACGCAAGGTGTGATTACGAAGAAAAGCACGAGAAACCATTGCTTGAGCCCAGAGAGCAACGAAGCTTTTGAAGGAGCAGGATTATGCCCGAACGTAGTTGTGAGGCATCGGGTTGTGCTATGCCCGGCACCGTTTGTCCAGCATGTGACCAGTGCTTCTGCTGGCAACACTTGAAAAGCTCTTCTTGTGAGGTCTGCCGCAGCCTCGTATTTCAGAAATCCTTCGAGCATCAGCTTGGTCGTCTCGTGAGCATTGGTGGTAGCGTGCTCCTCCTGGGTCTCTTCTTGCTCTTTTTGCCCCGTGATGCAGGCGGGCTCATCTTGCAACTGGCCATCTTGCTGATCATAGTGGGTTTTTTGTTGCTCTGGGTCGGTTTGTTGGCAAGCGTGTAGCCCCACCCGGACGCGCTAAAGCTGGTCCCTACCCCCTCGTTGCGGGTAAAATGGCATTTCTGTAGAAGAGAAGCAGTACACAGGAAGCACCAAATAGCCCGAAATGGCTATTTCTCCATTTTCAAAGAGGCAAGTGTTACTCTTGTCTGGACAAACCGACATAGAGAACAGGAGAGAGGAACCACGACGAAAAAGGGAGCATCATGTCTGCCCGCAAGCGGAAACGCCGAGAACGCACCCATGAGTGGCAAGAGATTCAACAATAGACGCTCTGGCCGGAACAAGAGGTCTATGAGCGGCTACGCCCTGTGATTTTGTTTGGCGAGACAGCGGCTGAACACGCCAAAGAAACCGGAGCCAGTGAACGCACGCTGCACGATCAGGCTAGGCGGTTTGAGCAAGAAGGCATGGCGAGCCTGTTTCACAAAGCACCGCCGACAGAGCAAGAGCTTGGGCGCAGCCTGCCGCCGGACATGTGTCAGATGATTGTCAATCTTAAGGCAGAGTATCCTGGCTTTAGCCTTCGTGAAATTGCGACTATTTGCTTCCTGCGTTTTGACCGCAAGCTCTCCCATCACACTATCCAACGGGTGCTGGCGGATGGACCACAGCCAACGGTTTCGACACGACGCTATCCGTCCTATACCCAGATTGCTGATCCCTACCAGAGACGGAGAGCCATTGTCGATCTCCATGCAGAAGGTTGGTCAAATACTGCCATCAGCACCTACCTGCAAACACCTCGACATCGGGTCTATGAGGTACTCAAACGCTGGGCCACTGAGGGCCATGCAGGGCTGAATGATAAACTTCCACCTCCTAATGCCCCCGCACGCAAAGTGACGATGAGCGCAATTACTGAGGTAAGAAAGCTCGTAGTGGAGAGTCCTGAGCTTGGCGCGTATCGTGTGCGTGCGGCGCTTGAACAAATCGGTATCCATCTCTCCCAGGCAACGTGTGGGAGACTGCTCACCCTCAATCGCCAGCTCTATGGGTTGCCCCAACCGACAGGAGGAGCCCCTCGAGAACGGAAGGAGATGCCATTCAAGGCAACGTTCAGGCACGAATACTGGTCGGTTGATGTCAAGTATATTGAAGAGCATAACTTAGGATTTCCAGAGCCAATCTATTTAATCAGCGTGCTCGAAAATTACTCTCGCGCATGCCTTTCCAGTAAAATCTCTGCCACACAAAATCATTGGGATTACTTGGAGGTCCTCTTTGCTGCACTCCCGCGCTTTGGCGCACCCAAAGCCATTGTCAGTGATGGTGGAGCCATTTTTCCTGCAATCAAGCAAGGGACGTGTACGCTGCCCTCTCGATCAAGAAAGAGCGCATTGAGAAGCGGCAGGCGTGGCAGAACTATATTGAATCGCACTTCAATACTGTCCTAAAAATGGCAGACGCCAAGTTTGCGAAAGCCACGAGTTGGGAAGAGATGATTGCCATTCACCGCTCCTGGATGCGCGATTACAATGTGCAACGGCACTTCGCGTATGAAAAGCGCGAGGATGGATGTCACAGTCCCGCTCAGGTCATGGGCTGGTACAAAGGAACGGTCTATCCTGAATCCGTCCTCAATCGCATTTTATTTGCGACCCGTTACACCCGTCATCTCAATCAGTTTGAGTATCTGCGCGTTCAGGGCTGGAAGCTCTACGGCGAAGCAGGTCTCTCCGGCTCTCCTGTGACAGTTTGGGTCTACAATGGCTCGATCACCGTCGAATATCAGGCAGTTACCCTCTCCAAATACCGTATTGAGTTGGAAGAGGACCGAAAGCAGATCAA
The DNA here is from genome assembly GCA_038199755.1 of Ktedonobacterales bacterium. GTDB lineage: Bacteria > Chloroflexota > Ktedonobacteria > Ktedonobacterales > Ktedonobacteraceae > JBBPYR01. The sequence continues at coordinate 38,414 of JBBPYR010000269.1, forward strand.
ACAGGTCAGCAATTCCCACTTGGCGAAGACGCCGTTCCGTTCGCCTCAACTCACCTTACTCGACGTGGGACCTGATAGTGGCGTCTCTACTGGCGAACACCCTCGTATCAGCCTCGGAGAAGGCTTCATTACAGCGAAGGCATGGTTCAATTGCCGTTGTTTGAGCTTGCGCCAGAAGGAAAAGCCGTTGGAGCAGAAGGAACCTCCCAGGAACAGCAAGCACGTTCCAGGCTTCATCTTGTGTCGAGGAGAAACCCAGTTAAGCACTTTTGCGGTGCCTACTTCCTTCGTACTCGTTCCGGTAGGGATTCGCCCCAATGTAGACATTGCGTCGTGCAAACTCGTCCGGCGTCGTGGAGCGTAACTCTTGCTGAACCTCGTCCAGGTCTGCTGCCAGATGGTAGTACCACGGCTCTGCGAGACGGTAACGGTCCTGCATCGCCCAGGAAGGGCATGTGAGGGCGTAGGTGTGGCAA
>JBBPYR010000270.1:0-20431 GCA_038199755.1 Ktedonobacterales bacterium
CCTCGGTGATGACACCTTTGAGCAGAGGATCTCGGAGGACGCTGGGAGCGGCTTTAGCCCTAAATATGACAAAAACTGTCGCGAAAATGGCCCTCTCAAAGCTCTTCTGTAAAGAGGATCTCGGGAACCCTTGCATAAACTGGCTTTCCATGCTATACTGTGGGGGTGGCAGTCTAAATGGCTGGTGCCGCTCGTTCAAGGGTCGGAAGATACTGTATACTCTTAGCGCTACGGGATGGATTGGTCTAAATGGCTGGTGCCGCTCGTTCAAGGGTCGGAAGTATTCTCCCAGTCGAAAAAGCTCAGCAGTTCCAGTATTTGTAGACGTGCCCGTTTTCCCCCATTGGTTCGCCGTCACCAATGGGTTTTTTGGTGCCTTTTGGAGGGGGGAGGGGAAAAGGATCGGTGGAGATGAGGGTGATGCTGGTGGGCAAGCTCTTGTAACTGTGGCTCACTGATGCCTTTGAGACGGCCATCGCTGGGATGAGAGAGGACCGGAAGGTGGGCTTGCGCGAGCCAGCGACGCAGGGTCTTGGGATCAACGTCGAGATGACGACGAGCTTGGGCCAAGGAAATGAAGGTCATGAGGCCACTCCTTTCTGGGTGGTGCTGCTAAGACGGACGACCCGATCCAGGGAGTTTTCCGCAGAAGTTTCCACATGGGGTCGGCGGAAGAAGGAGGGAGTTTTCTGTGGAGAACTCCCTCCTGCTTCCGCCGAGTACTGGCGGGAAACATGGAACCTTTACCCCCAGTTTTTTTCTAACGTGCAGCGTATTACCCTTGACTTTGCATCACTCAGGTTGTATTCTATCAACATGACGTTGACGTAACATTTGGGGTGAGCAATGAACGAGCGTATGCGTATAGGTGATTTGACTGAACGGGCTGAGGTAACTCCGCGCACGGTTCGCTATTATGAGAGCATTGGGCTGATCCCGCCGGGTGAGCGTGAGGGCCATGGTCAGCATTACTATACTGAGGAGACGCTGGCCCGCCTGCGCAAAATTGACCAATTGAAGAAGCTTGGACTCAGTCTGGATGAAATACGTGACGTTATTGACCTCTATTTCACTGACCCCAGTGGAATACAACCAAAACAAAAAGTCCTCGTCATCCTGCGCCAACATCTTGCTGAGGCGAACCAAAAGATCGGTGCCTTACAGCAATATCGTGCTGACTTACAGGCCCATATCGAACGCTTCGAGCACTGGATTGAGGATACAGAACATCGTTAGGTTTTTTTACCACAAACATGACGTTAACGTCATGTTTGTGGTAGCGACTTATTCAGGAGGATTGATTATAATGAGTGAAATGATCGGATTTATGGGACTTGGCCATCTGGGTCTGCCAGTGGCTACCAATCTGCTCAATGCTGGCTATGCTCTGCGCGTGTATAACCGCACTGCGAGCAAAGCGGAATCTCTGGTTGCTCAGGGAGCGCAAGTGGTGAGCCGACCTGTTGACGCTGTGATAACCGGGGGGATTGTCGTGACTCTGTTGTGGGATGGTGCATCTGTGGAAAGCGTCGTCATGAGCGATGGTTTTTTAGAGCAACTGGGACCAGGTGGTATCCATCTTGCGATGAGCACGATATTGCCTGAAACGGCAAAGAAGCTTGCGGCCATCCATGCTGAACATGGCAGTGTCTATATCGAGGCACTCATCTTTGGCAGACCGGAGGCAGCGGTCGCCCAACAACTCTGGATTCCTTTTGCAGGTCCACAGGGAGCCAAAGAACGAGTTCGACCACTGCTGAAGGCGATGGGGGCACAGGGTAGCTTCGATTTTGGCGAAGGGGTCGGTGCGGCAACGCTGGTTAAGCTGGTGGGAAACTTCCTGATTGCTTCGGCAGTACGCTCCCTGAGTGAAGCACTCGCGATGGCCGAGAAAAACGGAGTCGATCCACAAGCGGTGGTCGATATGCTGACACAAACGTTGTTTCCCGCACCCATCTACCAGAGCTATGGCAAGATGATTGCCGCGAAAACGGTATCTTTCAGCCAGAGTGCGATACCGCTCAAGGATATTGGTCTTTTCCAAGAGGCAGCCCAACAGGTGGAGTCAGCCACACCCATTGCGAGTCTTTTGGAAGATCTCTTAAGAAGCACTAAAGGAATAGCCTAGAATTCATGTAATTGCATCCTATGCATGAGATATAATGAGTCAAAACAAGAGAGTGGAGACTCATGAAACAGTTTTTCTTGCGTAGTATACAGGCGATACCGCTGCTCTTTATTGCCATGCGTTTCCTGCTCGGCCCTCTCTTGTTATGGGTGGCACTGGCTTGCAAAGACATGTCCTCTGCCTGCCCCTGGTTCATCGTTGGTTTTACGGCAGCGTTTCTTTCGGATGTGTTTGATGGTGCCATTGCGCGCCGCCTCGGTATCGTGACGGAAAAGCTGCGTGAATATGATGGTTGGGTGGACACGTGGTTTTATATCTGGATTGCACTCAGTGCCTGGTTTACGCATACAAACGCCATCATCGCATTCCGCTTGCCACTGCTGATTGTGATCTCGACACAACTCATCTCCTGGTGTATCGACCTGCTAAAGTATCGACGGTTCGCAAACTATCATGCCTATAGCTCGAAGGTATGGGGCGTCACGCTTTTTGTGGCCAGTATCGCGCTGTTTGGCTTTAACAACGCGCAGCTCCTGTGGCTACCCATTATCGTTGGCATCCTCAGCCACATCGAGGAAATGGCGATGTCGCTGGTGTTGCCGCGCTGGATACACGATGTGCCGAGTATCGTTCATGCCCTGAAAATACGTCAACAAATCGCCATCCCCAATGGTGAGTAGATTTATCTGGTGACAGCAATGTCCGTGCCACCTGCTAGCAGGTGGCACGGACATTGCTGTCACCAGACAAAATTAGAACTGCGATTGTTTGGCGGCGTCTCCGGTGAAGTCGCCGCTGAGCGATTTGACGCTGGTCGGTTGGGTCGGGTCTACCTGATACACAACCGAATCGCGTGAGGGCACGCGGTCATTGGGGCTGGTGCCATAGCTGACATTGGGCAACAGGCCACCGAGATCAACGTTCTTGAGCGATTCAAAGGCGGTGAGCAGGCCGTCACGGGTAACATCATTGTTGGCGAAGGCTTTCTTGAGAATGGCATAGGTGATCTTTGACTCGCTATAGCCAAACTCAAAGAAACCGTCTGGCTTCTGATCTGCGGCATATTTCGCCACGTTATCAAGCATTTCTTTCATGCCAGGGACGCTCGTATCACCCCACGCGGCACCTTGCGAGACCACCCAGGTCTGGCTCAACAATGGGCGCAAGCTGGGTACGCCCAGCAGCAGGGGCGAGAAGGCCGGACTTTGCATAATCCATTGCGGATTGTAGCCCAGAGCATGACCAGTGGCAACGATCTTGGCCGTGACGGTTGGCAGCGTAGTCAAGAAGACGTATTTGGCTCCCTTGGCTTTCATCTGTGAGACCTGCGCAGTGAAGTCCGTGTCGGTCGGTGCGTAGGCTGCCTGTCCAACATCGTTGAGATGATAGGCTGTGATCGCCTCTTTATAGCCTGACAAACCATCTTGCCCATAATCATCGTTTTGATAGATGATGCCCGTGGCTGGAGCTTTGACATTGAGCTTGTTGACGATGTAGTCAAATGCGTTCTCAACCTGTAGACGGTAGGGTGTGCCAAGCATGATAAGATACTTTTCACGCGCTAACGCCGAAGAGAGGGTGGCGGCGGAGATCAACATATGATCTGCACTTGCCTGAGATTTGATAGCGAAGGTGGTTGCTGTACCCAGACTGTCGGCGATCATCAACACCTGATTGTGGATCTGGTTGTATTGCTCAACCTCTGTCTGAGGATTGTACTGCGTATCCTTCTCGACGAGATTGACCTTGTAGCCATTGATGCCGCCCTGGTCATTGATCGCCTTGAAGAAGACCTCGACGCCACGGGCCAAGGGCTTGCCTACCGGGTCGGCAACGGGGCCAGAGAAGGGAGAGAGAATACCAAGCGTAATCGTTTTCTTGGCCGTATCGACGCCAACGCCCGTTTTGAGCGATCCTGAACTACTGGATGTGGTGGAACTGGCACAGCCCGCAAAGGCCAATGCCAATGAAATAAGGCTGATTAGACACAGGAATGTCTTCGTTTTGTATGTTGCCATGCGATAACCTCTTTGAGTGTTCTAACAACGTCGTAGCACTACGCGGGTTCGTCAGTGGTGAGAGGTGAATATTCGACCTCCGATGCGGTATCGGCATCGCTGGCCGCTGGTGGCGTGGCTGCGCTCGCGGCACCTCCTTTCTTATTGGGTGGATGGGATAGGCGCGAGAAAAACTGGCTGCGGCGTACCAGTCCTATCGCTCCCGCTGGTTCAAAGAGCAAGAAAACAATAATTAGCAGACCATAAATCAGGGCATTCAGGTCGCCGCTGGCAATACCCCCGGTACTGCTACTGGGTGGTAGCAGCGAGAACTGGTCAAGAATGCGTGGCAGGGCGAACACAAAGGCCGCTCCAAGCACCGATCCCCATACGCTGGCCACACCGCCCACAATAATCGCCGCCACAAATTGAATTGAGAGCGTAAGGTCCCAATAGTTCGGAATAATATAGCGGCTATACGAGGCCAATAGCGCACCGGCGATGCCCGCCAGGAACGAGGAGAGCATAAATGCGCCCATTTTTGCCTCGAACAGATTCACACCCATAATCGCGGCCCCCGCCTCATTGTCGCGCACCGCCTGGAACGCACGACCCGCACGCGAACGCATCACGTTATAGACAAACAGCGCGGACAACACCAGGATAGGCAGAATGAGCAGAAAGAACTCTTGTCCAGACGTGAGTGCGAAGCCACCGAAAAGATCATTTTGTTGCGCGAACGAGAACGCACCAATCGTGGGTGCCGGAAACGTGCGTCCCTGTGGCCCACCTGTAATCGCGGCGGCATTTTGGAAGATATAGTGCCCGATGAAGACCAGCGCAAGCGAAACGATACCCAGATAAAAGCCTTTGAGCCGTAGCGCGGTAGGTCCAACGAGTGCGCCGACCAGAGCGGCGACAATGCCAGAGGCGGGCAACCAGATCAGAAACGAGAGCGCCAGACCAGCGGGATCGCGCACACTACTGGGCGGGTCGCCACCGAGTAGGGCGGCAGTATAGGCCCCAATCGCCATGAAGAAGGCAATGCCCAGCGATACCTGGCCTGTATAGCCGGAAAGCACATTCAACGCAAGGGCAGCGATGGCCGCGATCATCGTGTAGTTGATAATCGTAAACCAATCCTCAGTCGCAAGCGCGAAGAAAGCCGCGATCAGCAACACCGCGATAATCAGAGCCACGCGGCGTGCCGATGTGCCGAGCAGCTTTGGAGGAGCAGCTGCTAGTTGTTTGGCGGATGTGCTCATATGCGTTCCACCTTTCGCGTGCCAAAGATGCCATAGGGACGCACAAGCAGCACCAGAATCATAATCAGGTAGGGCGCGATTTCGTGGAAGCCAGCACCGATAATCGCCGTAAAGTTACTTTCATAGCCAGCCGTCAGCACCTCGACGAGGCCGATAATCAGACCACCGAGAACGGCTCCGCTAATCGAATCGATGCCGCCCAGAATGATTGCTGGAAAAGCTAACAGTGCCGTGCTGCCCAGCGTTGGGTCGATGGCGACTGATTTCGCTGCCAGAAACACACCACCTACCGTAGCGATGGCGGCAGAGATGCCCCATGCCAGCGCATTGACGGTGCGAATATTGATGCCCATGGCCAGGGCAGCCTCCTGGTCGAGCGCAGCCGCCCGCATAGCTAGGCCATATCTCGTGGCGCGGAAAAAGTAGTAGAGGGCGGCGCACAAAATAACTGTGACGATGATCGTCCAGATGTCGTTTGCGCCAAAGTGGATGCCACCAACGTTGAAACCACTTGTGATGTCAAACGGCGTGCCAGCAGGTCGCGGATCGGAGCCCCAGAGCACCGTGACGGCTGTACGTAGCGCGATATCGAGGCCAATCGTAATCATGAGGATGGAAAATACCGGACGACCAAGCATACGCCGCAAAATAAAGCGTTCAAAGAGCAGCCCAATCGCAGCAGTGACAAGGATGCCGAGCAGCAGTGCTACGAAAAAGCCCAGATGCCATTCAAAGACGCCTGCCGAGATGATATATGCTCCCACCAGCAGCAGTTCGCCCTGCGCAAAATTGATGACATCGGTTGCCTTGAAAATAATAGAAAAGCCAAGCCCAATCAAGGCATAGATACAGCCCAAGGCGACTCCGGCAAAAACGAGTTGCAAAAAGTATGCCACAAACCCTCCCTTCGCTATCAGTGTGAGAAGTGGCTCTGATCAGCTTTATATTACTGTTTCATTTGTTCCCACTGTTGTTGAGCTAAACTCTTCACCAAGGTATGCTTTAATTACGTCAGCATTCGCCTGAATCTCAGCAGGTTTTCCCTGTGCAATCACGCGCCCAAAATCCAGTACTAACACGCGGTCGGCGATACCCATCACAAGGGCCATATCGTGTTCCACCAGAATTTGGGTGATGCCCAGTTGTTCCTTGATATCCAGAATGACGGAGGCGATATCCTCGGTTTCTTCCAGGCCCATACCCGCGACAGGCTCATCTAAGAGCAACAATTTTGGCTCTAAAGCCAGTGCCCGTGCGAGGTCGGCGCGTTTCTGCAAGCCATAGGGCAAGCTACCCAGCGGGGCATCGCGATAGCGTTCCAGGCCCAGCAGGTGCAGCAGGTGCAAGCAATAGGCGCGGTTCTTACGCTCTTCACTGCTCGTCATACCGAGATAGAGGCCGCCGAGCAGAATACCACTACGCATACGCGTATGGCGTCCGAGCAATAGATAGTCAAGCACCAGCGTGCTAGGAAACTGGCCCAGGTTTTGGAAGCTGCGTGCAATGCCTGCCTGTGCGACCTGATGTGTCTTGAGGGTCAACAGATTGCGTCCATCGAAAGTGACACTGCCAGTAGCTGGTTGATATACCCGCGAGAGCACGTTGAACAGCGACGTTTTGCCTGCACCATTGGGGCCGATGACGGCGAAGAGTTCTCCGCGCTGCACCTGAAACGAGACATCAGTCAAGGCGGCCAGACCCGCGAAACGCACCGAGACCTGATCGACTGTGAGCAGCGGCTGCCTTGTTTGCGCTCCATCATTCTTCATAAGCCCACCGCCTTGTGCGTCGCTGTTGGCGTAACGCGCCCATATTGCTATGCTCACTGCCTTCATGCAAGCCAAGATAGAACTTACGCACACCTTCATCCTGCAGCAGTTCGGCGGCTGAGCTATTGAGTACCACCTTGCCTGTCTCTAGCACATAGCCGTGATGGGCGATAGATAAGGCCATCTGGGCATTCTGCTCGACCAGCAAAACGGCTGTTCCGCTGGCATTGATATCAGCGATAATCTGCCGGATGCGTTGTACCATAAACGGGGCCAGACCGAGCGAGGGTTCATCGAGTAGCAAGAGTTTGGGATTTGCCATCAGGCCACGCCCTATTGCCAGCATTTGTTGTTCGCCGCCGGAGAGATAGCCCGCGATGCTCTTTTGGCGTTCACGCAAGACGGGGAAGAGATCCATCACGCGTTCATAGGCGCGGCGCGTTGTGGCCCCATTGGGCGTGGATAACGCGCCAGTACGCAAATTTTCATCAACCGTCAGATCGACAAACAGGCGTCTCCCCTCTAACACCTGCGCGATGCCACGCTTGACAATTTGCGTGGCATCAAGGGAATCGATGCGCTCACCATCAAACGAAATAGAGCCATGGGTGAGTCGAGCTTTGTGAAAGGTGAGCAAGCCGGAGATAGCGCGGAAGATGGTTGTTTTACCCGCCCCATTGGCACCCAACAAGGCAACGACTGCCTTATCTGGCACCTCTAATGAGACCCCCTGCACGGCGGGCACAACACTCTGATACGTGACTACAATGTCCTGTAGAACCAGCATGATCTATCCTTCCTCGAAGATTGTTATTGGGAAAAGGATGATGTTGCAGTTCTTATTATAACATGATATGTAGGGATTATGGTATGCTTGAGTAGTTTATGAAAGCTCATTAGTAGACATAACAGGTATTTTCTTGATTACTTGGAAGATGATATTCACATTACAACGCCGCGTGCTCATACGCCTGCTGGTTGGGTAACATTAGCATTTCACGAGAACCTGGAAGAGGCCAGTTTATTGGCCCTGAATGCTATGCTCGATGTTATGTACGAATTATACACTATACCGCGTCCGCAAGCCCTAGCTTTGGCGAGTCTCATTGTGGATTTGCGCGTCACACAGATTGTAAACGGCGGAATGCTCGGTGTGCATGCACTCTTACCACACGATATATTATAGCAGAGGTACTTATTTGGGTATTTACAAGCTCAATTAGGGACATATGTATAAAATGAATGCATGTGAAGACATTTCTATGTATGGTTATTTTGCATATATGAATTGCCTATATCCAGAGCGTGCATGTGTATACTTTTTCTCTATACTTCTGCCTAAGAGCCGTGTATGCTAGTAGAGCAGTAGATGATGGAGAGGTGTTCACTGAAGAATAGCTCGACATCGTGAAAGTTTAGTGATCGCATCCATCTAGCAAAGGAGCAAGAGATGTATCAGAGCAAACACATTGGCGATTGCGAGTTCTCGCTTGAGGATGGCACGCTACGCCTATACTCCCACCGCTTCGGCCAGTCATCAGGATTTGCCGCAAGCATGAGCAGCGAAGACACCATGCGCCTGCTTGAGTGGCTTTCCCAGCATCACGAGGAGATTTCCCGTTCGGTTCATGTTGAGGCAAAACAGCCGAGACAAGAGCATCACTACACCCACTATTCCTGATTTATTCAGGGCGAGTTAAAGGCAAACAACAAGCGAGGCAACGTTGCCTCGCTTGTTGTTTGCCTTTCTTTTCTTATCCCCACCGCTTGCGCAGGCGCGGCAAAATCTCTTTGGCGTAGAGTTGGATAAAACGGGACTGATCGTCTCCGGGTGCATGGAAGACGAGGTGTGTGAAGCCTAGTTCAAGATAGGGGCGAATCTGCTCAATATGCTCTTCAGGATCGCTGGAGACGAGCCAGCGGCGGTGCGCCTGGTCCGCGATCTCTTCGGCCTTGCGCTCCATCTCACGTGGGTCGTGAATGTTGGCTTTGTCTTCCGCTGACAAGGCCAATGCTGCCCAGATGCGCGTATCTTGCATTGCACGCTCGCGATCACTATCGAACGAGACCTTGATCTCAAGCAGGCGTTCAACACTGGATGGATCGCGACCAGCAGCCTTTGCGCCCTCCTCAACGGCTGGCAACAACTGCTCACGGTACAGAGCATCGCCCTTGCCTGATGTGCAGATGAAGCCATCACCCGCACGACCCGCGAACTTTGCCGCAACCGGCCCGCCCGCGCTAATATAAATGGGCACTGGCTGGTCTGGACGGTCATAGATGGTCGCGTTGCGCGTATGATAATATTCGCCGTCAAAGGTCACGATCTCTTCTTGCCAGAGCTTCTTGATCAGCGTCACCGCTTCACGCAAGCGGGCTAAACGCTCCTTGGCGGGTGGCCAATCTGTCGCCGTGACCGCGACCTCGTTGAGCGATTCGCCGGAGCCAACGCCCAGGATGACGCGGCCTGGGAAGAGTGCGCCCAGTGTGCCAAATGCCTGTGCGACCACGGCGGGCGGATAGCGGAACGTGGGGGTTAACACGCTTGTGCCGAGCACAACACGTTTCGTGCGTTCGCCCGCCGCCCCCAACCACGCGATCGCGGACGGTGCGTGTCCATTGGTGTGTCGCCATGGCTGAAAATGATCGCTAATCCAGACGCTATCAAAACCGTTTTCCTCTGCCTCAACGGTAAAGTCCAGCAGTTGGCGCGGCCCAAACTGCTCGGCTGATGCCTTATATCCTAATTTCAACGGATGGTCCGCCATCGATTGTATCCTCTTTTCCTAACTTGACTTGAAGCACTTGGAGTTGATGCATTTCGTAGCACCTCATTACTATGACACGTGGCTCTTGATGAAATCAATACTTTTCTGTACGATGATATCTTTATCATTGTCCAGCGTGGCAACGTGATACGAGTTTTCCAGCCACACCAGTTGCTTATCGCTGCTCGAAATTTTTTGCATTATCGCCTCAGCATTGATTGGCGGCACTACGTGATCTTCACGTGAAACAAAGATCAGGGTGGGACAGGTGATGCGTGGCAACATTTCCTCGGTTACTTTCATCAATGCGAGCAACTCTTTGATGGTTGGTACAGGCGTTACCGGGTAAGCGAGTTCTGACACCCCGCTGGCCTTGATATCGCTACCGATGCCGGGCAGTTCAGCCGGGGCATCCGCTGCATAGGCGAGTGCGGCAAGGCCGGGATTGTGTGTAGAAATGACCGCATTAATGGGAATGATGCCCTTAAATAGCTCCGGGTGCTGCCCCGCCATGTAGAGCGTCAGTGTGCCGCCCATCGAGAGACCCGCGACGAAGAGCGTGTCACAGCGGTCGCGCAGCCATGTTGCGGCCTGCTCTAAATCAGCGATCCACTGGCTCGCGGTGGAGACTGCCATATCTGCGGGTGTGGTGCCATGACCACGTAAGCGCGGCAAGGCGACAGTAAAACCCGCGTTGGCCAGGGCCTCCGCTAAATAGCGCATACTGTGTGGGTTGCCCGTATAGCCATGCGAGACAAGCACACCAACCTTGCCATTCTCAGCATAAAATGGTTCCGCTCCAGGCATGACAACTAGCTCAGTCATCTTTTTCTCCTTCTATGTAGGAAACAATACGTCATTGTGGTGTTCTTCCCATATCTTACAATATCCTATGTTATGATTGACACGGGGATGGGCAAACGGAAAGGAGCATAAAACACTTATGGCTGAAGAACAGCTATCGCGCCGTCGCGCCCTGGTCATGTTGCTACTGACTCCACCTCTGCTATTCGGGTTGAGCACGAGCAGCGAACAACTAGCAGTTGGCGCGAGAAAAGCGGGTCAAATTCGCTTGGCAATGCTCAGTTTCTGGCATGTGCATGCCAGTGATTACTTGCATCAGGCTCTTGCCAATCATGCTACCTCAGTAGCTGCTGTATGGGATGAGGAGCCAGCGCGTGGTCAGGCCCAGGCACACACCCTTAGCGTGCCGTTTTATACGCAACTCGACGATTTGCTGGCTCATGCCGATGTTGATGGCGTGATTGTTGACGCGCCAACAACAATGCACCGCGATGTGATGGTTGCGGCAGCACGGGCAGGAAAGCATATCTTCACGGAAAAGGTGCTGGCTCCAACCTTGCATGAAGCCAACGAAATTATCGCGGCAGTTGATAACGCGGGTGTGGTGCTGATGGTTTCGCTGCCCCGGCTCTATTCGGGCAGCACGCTTGCCATAAAAAGCCTGCTAGACCAGCAAGTGCTTGGTGAGGTGACGCAGGTACGCATACGGGTAGTTCACGATGGCGCGTTAAGAACGGCGTTACATCCGCAGGGATGGTTGCCGCCCTCCTTTTTTGATGCCAAACAAACGGCAGGTGGGGCAATGATTGATCTGGGCTGCCATCCCATGTACTTGGCACGCTATTTTCTCGGCATGCCAGCGCGTGTCAATGCGACCTATGGCTACGTTACCGGGCGTGCGGTAGAGGATAACGCGGTCGTCTTGCTAGACTATGCACAGGGGGCAATAGGCATTGTCGAAACTGGCTTCGTCAATCCTTTCTCGCCGTTTACTATCGAGGCACATGGCACGAAGGGCAGCTTGCTCTATGGAACGCCCGATAGCATCTTGCGTCTCCGCAGCTCGCAAGCGGGTGGATCAGGAAGTGGTCAGTGGCGCACCTGGACAGATATCCCGCCAGATCAGCCTACCGCTTTCCAACAATGGCTCACCACTATTCAACAAGGTGTAACGCGCAGCGAAAATCGCCAGATCGCACTCGATCTCAGCGCATTGATGGAGGCCGCGAATACCGCCGCGAAGACGCATCAATCCGTACCCTTGAACAAAATTCAGTAGGGGCGCGGGAGGACGAGGAGGTCGGGTGCCGGGAACCTTGGACCCTTGGGTCGCCCGTGCTGGGAATACTCATAAGCTCGCATCTCGATGTTCAGTCCAATAATGATGGGTTTTGGCAATAACAGTGATGACGTTCTTCATCTCTTTTTCTATGCCAAAAGCAGGCCCAGTCGGCAAGAAGAGCATGCGTCCCTCGCGTCGTACCGAGACGTTTTCGACTGTGATCGCGCACCACAGCCAGTAGGCCATCTCCTCATCATCACAGCGCAAGCCTATCCAGCCGGGTTGTTCGCCACGGATGATGGGAAGCTCTGTCACCATGCGCAGGCCGCGCTCAATCTCGCTCAGCACGCGCTCGTAGCCCTCCGGGTCAGCCCGAATCTCGTCGGGACTGGCAGGCTCCAGCAGCGTACCGCGATGTGGCGGGCCACCCGCTAAGGCCAGATCACAAAAGTCGGTCCACATCTCATTCCATGCTACCCGTCCTTGCTCATCGTAGCGCATGGGTGCCGTGCCCATCGGCGTCGTGCAGACTGGATTACCGTTGCGGTAGCGTGGTGGCAGCATATCCGGCGAAATGGTGGGAAAAGACAGGCCAGTATGCTCGTGGGGATGGCGTTCACGGCGAACTGGTGCTTGGGCAGTAAGAAGATCGCGGCAGTCAATCTCCGCAACTTGGCCACCGATAATTGTCACCTTGCTAATGGGTTGTGCTCCGCTTCCCCACACGTTATAGTTACCTGCGGGAAGTGCGGCATACACACCTGCGAACATCCTCCGTCCGCCGAGCCTACGTTCCCAGATGGCTGTATGCGTTCTGCGCGTGTCGTCTCCCGTTGGGCTGACCTCGATCTCGCTTCCACACAATTCCTCTTTGGCATAGAGAATCAATGCGCCAATCTCACCACCGATATCCAACACCACCTGTTCCGTGTGTATCCGTTTGGCATACGTCTCGACCATCGTCTGCTCCTCACTATACAGTAAACTTGCTCTGCTCCATCACACATTGTTTGGTCGGGACGCACGAGCGCGTCCAAGAGACATCAACCTAAGAATGGATGAGCTGGTGGGAACGCTCGTTTCAGTAGGGGCGGGGTGGTGAGGACGGGTGGAAGGGACCCTCGAGTCGCCCGTGGGGTGGGGCAAACGCCCAAAAAAGGGTGGGTATTGCCGGCACGGGCGACCCAAGGGTCCCAGCCCCGCCTCGTCCGCCGCCCCCGCCCCTACTGAATCGTTCGCGTAGGTTGATGTCTCTTGGACCAGCTTCAGCGCGTCCCGTCCCCGTTGAGGAGCGATTCGCCAACAGGCCGCGGACGCGCTGAAGCTGGTCCCTACAACATTATCGCCACTTTCCTATGCCGATGGATGATCGAAGCCATCCAGTGGTGTGCCGAGGTAGGGGAAACTCGACAGGTAGGAAACACCGGAGTTCTTATCCGTGAGACCGTCCGTCACCTTGGAGGCCGCTCCATCAGGGGTGTAGGTTTTATCGATCAGCGGATAGGTCACGCCAGCGATGGCGCGTAGCTCAATGGCAACCGTATCATCAAAGACGCGGCGACCGTTGGGGAAGCCAGCTGCATCACCACCAAGCAGACCATAGATGCTCGGCGATGAAGATGGCGGAATGGCCATGTTCAAGCGCAGCATATCGGCCAAGGTTTTTCCGGTATAGTTCTGGAAGCCAGGAATGATGCCCGACGGAATGCCGGTCAGCAAGATGGCAACCAGGTCAGCACGGGATGCTTTCAAACCTGCGAGGTGGGGGAAGACGCCGGGATAGAGAATTGGCAGCAGACCCGCCACCTCAGGATGCTGGACATACTCAACGAATTTGTAGTCATCCTTTGGTTGCAGCTTGTTCCAGTAGTCCTTCTTGCCCAATGGCACGACGACCTCGTTGAACAGCGGGTTGCCCAGGCGCGAGACCTGCACCCACGGACCAATATCCTGGCCAGTATCCATCATGTGAGCCTTGCGACGGCTGGCCGAGCCCCAGACGCCAATCACTGATTTGGAGCTAGCGGCATCTTTTGGCTTTGAGCCATCGCTGGTCAGCATCTTCATAGGAACCTGAATAGCGATGCTGTGGACGTTAAAGCCCTTCGTGCCATTGACCCCTGCGGCAGCGGGTGTGGGGATCAGGTGCAAGCCCTCGAATGGGCGCAGATCGAGCAGGTCGAAGACTGAACCAAGGTCAACATAGAAGCCCTCGGCACGCTGCCCCGCGAATACCGTCTCGCCGCTGGAGAGATGATGAATAGCGGCGTTGGCAAGTGAGCTATAGTTTGGCGTAGAGCGCGGACCAATGTTGCAGGGCGGGCAGGTGAGACCGCTCGCCAACACCTTTGCATTGCCATGTTTATCGACTCTGGTGACAGTATAGAACTGGCGGCTATTCCAATTTGGGCTGTCGATGGCTGTGATCTGGCCTGTGTTGTAGAGGAAGGTGTTGGGATTGCGCAGTTTCGTCTCGAAACGGAACTGATAGGTGATCTCAGCCTCACCGTCTCCATCATTGTCGATATGAATTTCATAGAGCACATTATCACCAAATTCAAAGAAGTTGGGGCCACCGTCCGGCCCCTCTAAGGGAATATAGTTGGTGATGATCGTGACGGTGTCGGGCTTGTCCGGGCTGACAAATGCATAGGTATCGGTATTGTCAGCAACGGGGTCCTTTGAAATTTCGGGCGCTTCGCGATGGGATGACATAATTTTTCACCTCAGGGCAATACAACTTCTCATGCAGATGCAATGAGTCATAACTAAACACTAGCTCTTAAAAGACGCATAACGAGTTCCGTGTCGCGAAAGATGATTTCGCGTGTGCCGACCAGGAGCGAAACCTCACCAGTGGCGGCGTCACGGACATGGGCGAGCATCGGCTCGGTCAGGGCAGCCAGGGATGGCTCGGACGCGGTGATTGCAGTGTCGGCTGCTGGCTCAGTAGACGCTATCAGCTGTGGGGCAGCAACAAGCATGCCTGTCGCCGCGACACTTGCAGAGGTTTGTCGAATAAACCCACGTCGTGTCAGCTTTGCCATCTGATGCTCCTTTCATACTTACTATGGCTTGATCTTCCGCACCAATGACCACGCAAAATAGTTCACACATACGGACATATGGTTAACCATTTGAGCAGTTGACAGGTGTATCCACACTTAGCTTTATCATCGACTCTCGTACTAGGGAAGAAATCAGTGTGTGAATAGAGTGGATGATTAATCGCTTCAATTGTTTCTATGTAAGAATACGGTGTATGGCTGCGAATAGATCAGTGAATCAGCACGAAATAGGCAATTTACTCAGCAAGAGGAGGAACATGGGTGGTTTTACTCATGATGCAAACCCCCATTCCTATCTCTACGGAACTATTCTCTTCGCGCCGATAAAAGGATAAAGAGGGATAGAGAAGGCTTTGTTTCATATGCCTTGCCTCCTTTCCTCATACAATGCGCTATCCTTTTATGAAGAAGCGAGAGGTTTATGCAGTCGAATCAAACTATCATGCGCGAAGCTCCTGATAATCATGATAAGGCTTCAGAGCTAGATATGAAGCGTCGGGAACTGGCATCACATAAAAAAAATGAGACTCTTCCACAAATACTAGTGACACGAGACCTTGTTGTGCTCTTTGTGCTTACCGTTGTCTTTCTCTTAAATATCAATGGGGTGCAATTTGCTGGCCCAAGTAGTTTTGTGTATTGGATAGTAGGCTTCTGCACCTTTCTCATTCCCTGCGTTCTGGTAACACAATGGATGATGAAACAGTTTCCAGGTACTGGTGGACACTATAATTGGGCCAAGCAGGTGATGGGGGAACAATGGGGCTTTATCTCAGCTTTTTGTGCGTGGTTGCCATGCGTGCTTGCCAGCACTTCGATTGTTAGCTGTGCTCTCGCCTTATCTCAGTATCTGTTTCCAATACTCTTTACTAGGCTCTGGTTAACCTTCCTTTGTGTGGTTGTGCTGCTCCTCGTCGCGTCTGCGATTACTTTTCTGCCTCTCATGCACCTGAAACGGATATTGCTTGTCTTAACCACGCTTTACCTCTCTGTTTTCGCCTTGTTGGGTGTCGCTGGCATATGGTGGCTCGTGCAGAAGCATGTCTCGGCTAGCTCCTTTTCTCTCAAGGCGGGATGGACGCCAACCGTCAGTAATGTTGCGGTCTATGGCATTGTCATTCTTGCGCTCCTGGGTGCCGACACGCCTCTCTTCTTGAGTGGAGAAATCCGTGATAATGCCCATCATCCGCGCCGCGCCAGTTCATTTGTCTGGTGGGGGGCAATCATCGCCTTGCTCGCATACCTGCTGGGAACCTTTGGCGTATTTGTGATTGTACCAGCCAGCGAATCTGGCTCATTTACCGCCAGTATCGAGGCGATTCAACTGGCATTTGGGCCTGGCTTCGCGTATGGTGCTGGCATCTGTCTCTTATTAGGCCAGCTTGCCATGATCAGTGCCTATATCCTGATGCTTTCTCGTATGCTGATTGTCGTCGCGCTTGATCGTCGCTTGCCATCATCGATCACCTCTAACAATCGCTTTGGTGTGCCCGTACAGAGTATTGCATTGCAGTCGCTTATCATTATTGTCGTTACCATCATTTCTCTAGTGCTCGCTCCTGGGATATTTGTGGCTGGTAATGCCTCCACTTCATTAGCTCTTATCATTTACAATGTCTTGCAAGGAAGTGCCGCCATTATCTGGAGCATTTCAAGTGTGCAGTTGCTTGCGTTTCCTCTCATTTTATTGGTAGTACGCGCACAGAAGAGAGAGACAACGCTCAAAATGCGTGTTATCCTGGTGTGCTTCTCTGTGCTTGGCATCATGGCAGCACTGGTTGGCATCTGCGAGACACTCTTGAGTTCGTGGATTCCTTCTCTCGTCGCTAATTCTCGTTGGACGAGCTTGATTGTAACTATTACCCTCTGCTCGTTGTTTGTTGGCTGGGTTATCAGCGAAATTCCCCGTATTCATGCCTTATTAACAGAACAAAAGCTACTGACCGAACGTGAAAAAAATCTGAGAGCGCAGGTGCAAGAAACCAATGAAAAGCAAGCAACGCTTGTAGCACAACTGCAAGAGGCAAAACAGGAACAAGATATGTTGTTACTACAGCAACGGATTTTGCTTGATGAGGTGGATCGGCTCTATCATGAGCAGAAACAGGCGGCGGTAACGGATGCTGTCACCAATCTACCAAACCATCGTGCCATTATGGCCCATCTTGATAAAGAACTGGCTCGTTGTGAACGGTCAAATATAGCCTGTGCTGTTCTCTTCGTTGATCTCGATCACTTCAAACATGTTAATGATAGCTGGGGGCATAAAGCAGGAGATGCCATCTTGCGAGAAATGGCGTTACGTCTGCGTGCCACCATTCGCACTGAGGATTTTGTCGGACGCTATGGTGGAGAGGAGTTTGCGCTCATCCTTGCCAATGTATCTATGGATACAGCGTGTGAAATAGCTGAACGTTTGCGTCTTGCCATAGCTGCCGTTCCTTGCACATGGCAAAGCGATGATGGCAGCTCTGTCCCGATTTCTGTAACCGCCAGTATCGGTGTTGCCATGTATGGTTTACACGGCACATTGCGTGAGGTGTTGCTGGTGCAGGCAGATCAAGCCATGTATGAGGCGAAACTCGCTGGGCGCGATCGTGTACGCGTAGCGGGAGTTGACGTGGAAGAGAACAACATCCTCGCTCTCAAACCACGAGTATATCAGCTACAAGAGGAAACAATGCTGCAAATGCTCACCACTATTGCATCGCTTCATGATCTGGGAACGCTGAACCATTCCCAACGCATGATCGAACTGGCAGAGGCGACCGCCCGCCGCTTGCAGCGTCCAGAAGAAGAGTTACACCTAGTGCATCTCAGTGCTTTGCTCCATGATATTGGCAAGGTTGGCATTCCCGACGCTATTTTGCATAAACCTGGGCCACTCACTACTGAAGAGTGGAATGTGATGCGCCAACATCCAGAAATAGGCAGGCAGATTTTACAGCAAGCGGGCGGAATCTTTGGTGTGCTTGCCCGCATCGTGGTCGCCCATCACGAACGCTGGGATGGTGCTGGCTACCCGCTCGGTCTCGCGCAAGAAAGCATTCCTCTCGCGGCGCGTATTCTGGCGGTTGTTGACTCATTCGATGCTATGACTGCCCGTCGTGTGTATCGCGAACCGTTCACAGTCGAGCAAGCACGCCAAGAATTACAACGCTGTGCCGGAACTCAGTATGACCCACAGGTTGTTGACGCGTTTCTGGCTATCCTAAATGAGCAACTACAAGTAGAAACGGATGAAGTGAAGCAAGCAGTTCAAACAGATACGCAAGCTAGTGCCGATGTTGGTGATGCAATGAATATACTTTTATGAGCGTGTAGCATACACGACCAGTCGTTCTGTCGTTTGCTGTTGGCTGGGAATCCAATCGCCCGCACAGGTAATGAGGTTAAGAAACGTTCCGTTGGTGTTGCCAAAGATGTCCTGTATTGGTGCTTGCTGGGGAGCGTAACGCGCAATATAGATCACATGAAATTGCACCCTCGCTCCCTTTGCATCCACCACAGTAATACTATCTCCGATATGTATATATTGCAGGTTCCAGAAGACAGCTGCGGCTCCACCAGGGCGGTCAAGATGTCCATCAATAACTGCGCTACCCCGTTCTCCTGGGTGTGGTCCTGCCGCATACCAGCCTGTATCATTCCAGCGGTCCTTTGTGGGCGTTGCTAGGTCGCCATTGGCAAGCAACCCTAAAGTTTCGATTGGGGCGTTCACCCCAATTGAGGGAATAAGCAAGCGCATCGGTGTCGCGAATGTAGCTGGTTTCGTTTTGGCTGGTGAAGTCTGCGAAGAGGGAGAAGCTGTAGGTGATGGTAACAAGTGCGTGCTGGTAGCAGAGGGCGATGCCTGCAACGTAGGCTTTTGTAATGTTTGCGAAAAGGTCATTGTGGAGCAGCTACTCAGTACGCTGAGTGTAAGAGTAGCTGCTAGGCAGGACAATAGCGCGAGAAGCACAGGCATCTGTAGGACCTGTTTTGCCTGCTTGTTACGCATTGTTCCTACCTTTCAGATAGTGTTCTTGGTCGGTTGCTTATTTGTGGCTGAAAGCGCGCCTGCGCCGAAATGTCATTAACCCCATGCCGACCAGACTGCACAAGAGTAACGCGATAGTGAGACTCCAAGAGAATGCTGGTGTTGCTGCACTCACGGGCGCGTTCGGATCACTTCCTGTGCCTGGTAAGCCGGGAACACCTTGTGCTTGTGAGGCAATCAAGCGAATCTTGGGCGTACCATCGAGTAAACCTAACGCGAAGATGCTTGTTACGGTGTTTGCCGGTAACGTTGCTGCAACCGAGAGCGTTGTGCTTGTTTGTGCGATCGAGGCATTGAATGTGTAAGAGCCAGTTGGAATATTTTGATATCCGCTTGCCTGTTTATAGGCAAGATTACTGACAATAGTATTGTTGCCCGCCGTTACCGTGGCCACCCCTGACCCTGGCGAAAGATGATAAACGCGCACCTTTGACATTCCCGTAGCAATGGTATTGTCATCTTGAAAACCGAGCAGTGAAAAACCTGTTGCTGTTGTACCAACCGCTGCAACCGTATAGGCAAAGCCAGGCTCTACCGTGAGGTCTTGCGTAATGATAGACGCATTTGCCCCACGTCCAATCAGGGCCACTTGTACCTTGTGCGTGCCGGGCGGCACTTGTACGTAACCCGTTGCCGTCGCGAACTCAAAGTTTGTTAGCAGCGTCGTCCCTTCAACGAAGACATCCGCCGTGCCAATATCGGGCGAAGCATGCACAATGCGTACATAGGACATTCCTACTGCGGAAGCACGCGGGGTGAGCGGAACAAAAAGCCCCACCAGAGAAAGCAGTGAGCACAATAAAAGTGCTCGTAGTACGAGATGTGAAAATACCAGTTTTTTTGTGGACATCGTATCCTCCCTTCCTAAATCCTTAACAAGTCCTTCTACACAAATATACGTTAGAATTGAGATTACAGATACATAAAACACTAGTTTTTATAAAAACTTAATATTTCCTGTATAGTTTTTCTCTTTAGCTCAGTCTAATCTCGGTAAAGCGCGCGTCTTGTGCTCTCTGATTGAATGAGAGGAATGCCGAAACCAGAGCGAAATGAAGTCAGGTTGCATGGTCTGATCTACGGTGGGGAAGATGCTGTAGGGACCAGTTTCAGCGCGTCCCGTACCCGTTGAGGAGCAATTCGCCAACGGGTACGGACGCGCTGATGCACTTTTACTAATGAAACTGGTAAACAGAGAAGCCCATCCGTAGGGGCCAGATTGATCGCGCCCCAGGGCGATTGATCGCCTGTGATTCAGAATCTCGCTCAATAAATTGAGCGGAGGGCGCGATCAATCTGGCCCCTACGGAG